>NZ_JAVTWC010000069.1:0-9381 GCF_032229445.1 Tahibacter sp. | reverse complement strand
CTTGCGTGGCATACGCCAGACCTTCGCTATCGCCTTAATGCGCGGTGCACGACATAAGGCAGCGGGGGTATTAATTCGCCGCGTTGCATCTGATCGTGGACGGCGAGCGGCGAGGCATCGGGCGCGAAGCACTGGCTGATCACCGCGCTGTGATGGTCGGACAGCGCAGTGCCCCGGCGCTTGATGATGTCGAAATGCCCTGGATCGCAGGTGTTGATGCCGCTGATGTTGTAGACATACAGCGTGGCGTCGTGGAGTGGATAAGCGAGGTTGTGCCGGATCAGCAGATTGACGAACTCGTAGTCCTCGTTCCGGTCGAGGGCCGGGTAGCGTATGCCGAGCGCGCGCACCGCGTCGCGATCGAAGAGGATGCTGTTTTCCCATAAACGGTCGGTGCCGAGGTATGCCTTGCCCGCCGCGGAATCGAAGACGATCAGGCGCGCCAGAATGATGGCTTGCTTGTTCGAGCTGCGCATCATCGCGAACTGTTTGCCCAGGCGTTCCGGACTGTACCAGTCGTCGTCGTCCCAGATGCAGGCAAGACTGCCGGAGGCCCGCTCCAGCGAAAGATTCCTCAGTTCACCGAGGCTGATGCCCTGCGCATCGACGGGATGGGACTTGATGCGTTCGTCGTGGAAGCCGGCGATGCAGTCCTTCGTCGGCTCGTCGGCGGCCGGATGGACGATCACCAGTTCCTTGTTCGCATAGGTCTGCGACTGGAAGCACCGGATCGCGCGCGCCAGATGCTGCGGCCGTCGTCGCGTGACGCACAGACATGAAATGAGCGGCTGTTCTTCATGGTCGTTCATCGTGTGTATCCCCTGTCCGTTCGCAAGACGGCACGGCCGCCAGCCCGAAGTGATGTACTTTTCCTGTGGGACGGTATGGTTCTGGTGTTCACGGAAAACGTCGGACAAAATATCTTTTGTGTATAACTATAATAGTGTTACTGCGCACGGCCGGAACGCCGGGCGGCGGAATCACGATGCAATTTCGACCGGCCGCCAAGCGGAACCAGCTTGCGAGGATCGCGGCAAGCGCGTCTGCCCGGTCGCTCGGCCGCAGCGTCTCCCTGCCGCGCACGCTCAGCCCTCTGCGCGCTCTTCCGCCTCCACGGCGGCCCGTCCGCCTGCATCGACAATCAGTGCTGCATCCAGTCCGGCCGGATCGAACGGCACGGATTCTCGTGCTCGACCGAGGAATTGATTTCCAATCAGGGGGCTGCGCCGCTCGCGGTCGCACAGGACTTCGCTGGCCACCACCGTGAGCCGCCCAGGCTGCCAGACTCTCTCTGACGCAGCGTCCGGCGCCGCTCGCGCGACGCCCGACCGCGCGGCCACCGCACGCACCAGCTGCAGCGTGCCGTTCGTCTCCTTGCTCATCAGCGCGGCAAGCTGCGCGCTGACGACGGGCGCCTGTTCGAGTGCTTGCCTCAACGCATCGACCAGAGTGTCGCGACTGTATCGTGCAGCCGGCAGAACGGGAGCATCCACCAGCGCGGCCATGCGCTGCGCGTGATAGGGCTGGTCGTACAGGAACGGCACGGTGACCATGGGCTTGGCGGCAGCGCACGCGGCTATCAACGTGCCGACTCCGGCGTGGTGGACGATGGCGCCGACGCGAGGAAAAACCGCGGCGTGATCAACGAAGCCGCGAATCATGACGTCCCCTGCGTCCGGCGCCGTCGCGCCAACGAACTGGCTCAGGTAGAGGCACTTCAATCCCAGAGCGCGGCACGCGGCGACGGATTGCTCGAACATGTGCTGTGGATTGATCCGGTCCACAAACGAACCGAACGAGAAGATCACGGTGCGATCGTCGCAGAACGCCAGCAGCCCGGGGTCCGCTGAGTGTGCCGTGTGCACCAGCGCGCTATGCGGAAAGCCCATGACTTCGAGATTGTTCACCGTAATGCCAGGCTCCAGCAGAAACGCCGGAAACAGCCCCAGTATCGTCGGTGAATCCTGGAACACCGCCGCGTAAGGAAACAGTCGCCGAGGCAGACCGATGCGATGGCGCAAGGCTGCCAACGCCGCGTGCCACCGTGCGGGCGGCAGCGGTGGCGTCGACCCGCGCTTGTCGCTCAGGCGCGTCTGCTCGACCAGGTAGGCGGGGCTGAGCGTGTAGGCAAGCCACGGAATATCGCGCTTGGCTGCCACCAGATGCGCCGGCACCACGTGATGCGGCGCCAGCAGCATATCGGCAGAGTCGGCAGCGGCGAAGAGGTCATCGAACAGCCGGTCGAGCTGTCCGAAATTGGCGTGGTCCACGAACGCGATGGCATCGTCGCGGACATCGCTCGTGCGATCGTGACTGGCGAGGTCGGTCGGATCCGCGAGCTGGCCGAGTGGCACGAATTCCAGCCCCTGCCGCCGTGCCGTGTCGGTGTGCATCGGGTTGGCGGCCACGCGAACGCGATGGCCGGCCTCTTCAAGGGCCTTCGCCATCGCAAGCACGGGATTGAGATCGCCGAGCGATCCCAGAGTGGCGAGCAGGATCCGGCTCACGCTGATAGTTCTTCCGTCGGAGCTGTCGCTATGCCGCGCTGCAACTGATAGTCGTGAACTGCCGTACGACGTTCAGCACGTTTCCGCCGTTCGCCCCAGCGCAGCGTTCAAGACGCCGACGAAATCGCCGATGGACCTGGCTTCCGCAAGGCCGGCGATGTCTTCGTCCCACAGTTCGATCGAGAATGCCGCTTCCATCTCCGCCATGATCTGGCTGAGCGACAGCGAATCGACGCCCACTTCATCGAGCATGGTATCGGGCGAAAGGTCCTGGGGCGGCACGGCGCAGACGCGCGCCACGAGCTTGATCATCGTATCGGCGACAGCGGCTTCAATAGTCATAGGCGAGTGGTCCTTTGTGGATATCGTTATCAGTGATGGTGGTGAGGGTCGACCAGACTCAGCGCCTGCAGACTTCTGAAGACGCCCAGCTTTCGCCACGTAGCCACCGACGCGCGGCGCAATTGCGGATGTTCGAGCATGACCTCGAGCGCGATGCCGATTTCCTGCCGTGCGAGCATGGCGCCGAGACAGTGGTGCCAGCCAGCGCTGAACGTGAGCACCGAGCTCCTGGCACGCCCCTGCATGAAGGCTCCCGGGTCGGCGAAGGCGGACGGATCGCGATTCGCCGCTGCGATGAGCACGGCCACTGTCTGGGTCGATCGCACCGTGGCACCCGCCAGCTCGACGTCAACGCCTGGCCGACGCGTCACGATGTGAACCGGGGGAAACATGCGCGCGAACTCCTCGACGATGACCGCCGTGTCCGCCGCGCCGCTGCGCAGATCTTCCGCGACGTCCGGATACCGCGCGAGAAACCAGCCAATCTGCGCGACTGACGACGATGTGGTCTCGAAGCCCGCGAGCAGCAGAAACAGCAAATCGCTGAAAACGCTCTCGAGCGGCAGCGTGTGCTCGTGGGCGATGTCCAGGAGGCCTGCGATGCATTCCGATTCCCGCGCTTGTGGCGAACCCAGGAACCGCACGAACTGCTCAGCGATGGCTTGCGTGCGAGTGTCCAGATCCTCGAGCTCGGCAGCGGAAAGTCTCGCGCAATCCAGCGCCGTGAGGAGGCCGGCGGAAACCGAAGGTATCGATTCGGCCAACTGGGACGGAACCCCCAACAGCTTGCACACGACCTGCAGCGTGTAGGGAATCGCGAACTCGCGCAGCAGGTCCACCGAGCGCGCCTGCAGCGCAGGTTCCAGCAGGCCTTGCGCCAGATCGCGGATGACGTCGCGATGGGCGTGCACGCGGGCTTGCGACAGCGTCCGGGCGATGTGCTTGCGGACGTCTCCGCCTGCCTTGTCCGAGTCGATCGCAAAGGATGTGCTCAGGTGACGCAGCGACGGGTGCTGGCGAAAGCCGGCACCGTAGGCCTGCGCCAACGCAGTGGCATAGTCGGTTCGGAAGGCGCGGTTCTTCAGCACGTCCGTCGCCAGCGCGTGCCCGCTGACGAGCCACAGCCCCAACCGCGTACGGTGCAATGGCCCGCGCCGCGCCAGGCTTTCATAGGCGCCGTACGGATCGGCCTGATGCTCGGCGCAAAGCGGGTTGAACACTTCGTAGGTCATCAGGCGCCGACCACATCGGCCGGGGCATCGGACTGTGCATTGGCCATCGTCTCGCGCAGGACCTGACGCCGCACCTTGCCGCTGGTTGTCTTGGGAATACTGCCCACGGCGCAGATCACGACCGCTACGGGCGTCAAGCCCGTGCGCTCGTAGCAGGCCAGCTTCGCCGCATGCACCATGCCGGCCGCATCATCCGATCGGCTTTCTATCGCGATGACGATGCCTTCGGTCGCGGTATCACCTAATTGACCGAAGCTTGCGACACGACTCACCGGCAGGCCCAGGCTCGTGCTGACGGCATGATCGACATCGGCTGGCGCGATCTTGCGGCCAGCGACGTTGATGAGATCCTTGCTGCGCGTCACGAAGTACAGTTCGCCGTCGGCCACATAGCCGATATCGCCAGTCCGTAGCCAGCCGTCACGGAGCACGGCCTGCGTCTCGTCGGGGGCATTCAGATAGCAGTCGAGCAGGCACGTCGAGCGCAACAGGACGTGGCCGATGCTGCGTTCGGGCAGTGCATTACCGTCGGCGTCCACGACTTTCACCGCCGTGCACGCAATCGGCGGGCCCACGCTCACGAAGGCGGATGTGTGATCGGCCGCGGTGGCCGGTATCGCGACGGCCCCGACCACGGGCCCATTGTCTCTGACATAGTCCACTTTTAAACCGCGCCGTCCCGACGCGAGCACGGTGGTCTCGGCCATGCCGTAGGCGCCGAAGAACGCGTCGGCTCGAAAACCGAATGGCTGGACCAGCTCGATGAATTCGACTGCCACCTGCGGATAGATGGGTTCTGCGGCGAAGACCAGGCTGCGCACGTCGTGCAATGCGAGTCCTTGCTGGGGCCGCAGGGCCAGGCGCGAGCGCAGCAGTCCCATCGCGGAAGACGGGCCCGCCGAGTGCACCGGCCCTACCCCGCTCATGCGTTTGAGCCATACCGCTGGCGACGAGACGAACGATTCGGTGGACATGAGGATGCTCGCCAACCCGCCGAACACCGGCGCGATCACGCCCACCATCAGGCCGAAGTCGTGGAACAGCGGCATCCAGTTGAAGGTCGATTCGCCGCGACGGTAGTCGAAAGTCTCGACCCAGGCGCGCGCGTTGGCGCAGACCGCGCTATGTGACAGGACGCACGCTTTGGGATGTCCCGTGCTGCCCGAGGAGAACTGTATATGCGCCGTGTCATCGGGCTCGAGATGGGGATCCGGCAACGTCAGCGGATCCGTCGGACCTTCCAGCTGCTCGGCGACGCAGAAGGCGTCGATCTGCGGCACATCCTGCCGCTGCAGCGTGGCGTCGGCGGAGACCACCAGTGCCTTGGGTCGCGCGATGGCAGCGAGCTTGTCGAGGTATTCGAGCTGGGCGGACTTGCGCCGCTCGGATACGAAAGGCTCGGTGGGAATCGCGACGGCGCCGATCAGTTGTGCGCCGAAATACCAGGGAACGAAGTGCGGCCCGGTGGGCAATGCAATGACGACGCTGTCCCCTTTGCCGAGCCCTGCCGCCACCAGCCGGGTGGCCGCTGCGGCGGCAAGCCCGAGCAACTGGCCGCGATCCATGCCCCCGGCCGGGTCACTCGAAGACCTCACCGCTGGCGCGTCGGGTTCGCTGGCGCAGTAGTCGAGAAACGCCTGCCGCACTGTCATGACGGACTTGCCCTCGAATGGGGAATCGCAGTTGCGCATGACCGCTGCCGGCGTCGTGCGGAAGTTTTAGCTTCTAGTAAAAGTCTGAATAGTACTTTGCGAATTATTAAAAATCACTCTTCCGCCGTGATCACGCCCGGCGCCGGCTGGTCGACTACCTGCAAGGCGTAGATGTAGAGGCTGAATCCGCCCAACCCCACGGTCATGCGCATGCCGTACCCCAGGTCGATCTCCAGTGCCACCCACGATTGGCCGGCGAGTTGTCCGTTCGCGTGGAACGCGGTCCGGCCGTTCCAGGCAAGCTGGCCGTTGCGGTGGAATGCGCTCCGGCCATTCCAGGCAAGCTGGCCGCTGTCGTGGAAAGCGCTGCGGCCGTTCCAGGCGAGCTGGCTGTTGCGATGAAACGCGCTACGCCCATTCCAGGCCAGTTGGCTGTTGTCATGGAACGCGTTCCGGCCATTCCAGAAAAGACTTCCGTCAGGATGATAGAGATTCGCCATGTCCGCTCCCTCGTGGTCGCTCAGTCGATGCGGCGCAGACACAGCGCCGTACGGATGCCGCCAAATCTGATGCTGATCGTCAGCGTAGTGCGGAATGTGTGACGAACGTGCCCTTCCCAGACCCGTTCAACGCGGATCGGGCGGCGCGTCGGGGCACGGCACGGAGGCGTCTCGCTGCGCGTCCATGGCGCGGCGGATGCGGCGTCGACGGCGCCCCGAGCCGGCGACGAGGCCAATCCGGCACGGGTAGACGAGCCTCTTGCGAGGTTTGCCGCGCGGCCTGCAACACCTCGAGCTCCGGCAGTCCCGGACCGATCACGCAGATTGCGCCAGCGCCTTTCCTGTCGACATCACGCACCATGAACGATCCGTCTCCTCGAGAAGATCGACACGTCCACGGCCGGTGCGTCGGCCGGCAATTCGACGATTTGCGCCGGCGCTACTTCGGGCGCGCCGGAAGCGCGTACGGGTTTCATGAAGGCGAGTTGCGTGAACGGTCCCGCGAGCAGGCAATCCAGCGCGGCAATGCCCTCGGCCGGTTCGATCGAATCCACGCCGAGCTGCGCCATGCGCTGCTGCGTGTCGACGGACGCGACGATGCCGACGCTGCCCCAGTAGCCCCAGTTCATGACCTTCACCGGACAACGCCATGACCGCGCGAGCTCGTGCGCGAACGCATCCTTGAACGTACAGCCAGCGGCATAGTTCGCCTGGCCGCGCGCGCGCGCAAAACTCTGGAACGAGGAAAAGAACAGCGCGAAGTCCAGCGGCTCGTCGCCGAAGATCTCGGCGAGATGAATGCTGGCTTCCACCTTGGGCGCGAGTCCCGCGCAGAACCGCTCCTCGTCCATGTTCGCGAGACTCTTGTCGAGCAACACGATCGCCGAATGGACGATGCCGTTGACGCGCCCGTGACGCGCCTTGATCTCGCGATAAGCGCGTTCCACATCGGCCCGCTGGGTCGCGTCGGCGCGAACGTAACGCGGTGCGGGTCCGCCGATCCGTGCGAGCCGTTCGATCTTCTGCCGGATCGTCTCGTCGCACTCGCGGCGTCCTAGCCAGACGACCTGCGCGCCGTGTTCGCGGACGAGGTGCTCGCTGAGCACTTCGCCGAGCCCGCCGGCGCCGCCGACGATGACGTATACGCCGCCATCGCGATACGCGTACTCCCGGCGGTCGACGTCGCAAGGCAACATCTGCTGCTGCAGCCACTCGCTGTCGCGATACGCCCAGACGGAACCCTGCCCGTCCACCGGCATGCGCAGCAGCCGCTCATACGGCCACGGCTCGTCGGCGGGCAGATCCAGCAGTCGAACCTTCCAGTGTTCATATTCCTTGGCGAGCGAGCCGATCAGCCCGTGCACGCCGGCATGCGCCGCGTTGACCGGCTGCTGCGTGTCGATGACGCTCGCCTGCGTGGTGACCACGGTCAGCTCGAATGGCCTGTCGCCATGGCCGAGGCCGAGCAGCGCCTTGATCGTCCTGAAGCAGCCGAGGATGCACGCCGACTGCGCCGCGCTCAACGTCTGGTCGCCGGTGATCTCCGGCGCGATCCAGACGAGATGTTCGAGCGACGGCAGCGCGGCGAGCTGGCCTGCAATCGCGTCGATCGTCGCATCGGCGTCGACATCGAGCAGGTGCGCCGTCGGATGCATCTCCTGCAGCGCTCTGCGTTTCGCAGCAGTTCCCGGCGTTCCGATCAGGCACAGGCGCGAGGCATCCGCGTCCGCGTCGAGCAGGGGCGTTTCGGCCTCCCAGCAGGGCGCGAGCAGCACGCCGCCCGCGGCGTCATCCGCTGCCTGGGGATCGGCCGGCGGCGCGGCGGCACTATCGCCGCCGCGTACATCGGTGCGCAGCTCGCGAGAGCTGATGCCGCGCAGCTGCACGCAGATGCGGCCGGCCGAGTCGCAGATGTCGATGTTCATCTTGCGCAGTCCGGGCGTTGCGCGTTCGCTGTCGACGGCACGGATGTGCACGAACGCACGCTCGGGACTGCGCTGCGTGATGACGGCTTCCTCGAGCGCGAACGGAACGACCGGACCGCGCGGCGCTCGCGACGCGGCCTGTTCGTCGGCGAATTCCAGCGCCAGCGCCGCCTGCAGCGCGCCGTCGAGGATGCTCGGATGCAGCGCGTACTGTCGCTGCGTGTCGAGCGTGCATTCGGGCAATCGCACTTCCGCGAGCACATACGGCCCCAGGGAATCGGTGCCGATGTCGACACTCGCGAGACTGCGGTGCGCGGGACCGTATTCGATGCCGACGCTGCTATAGATCGCATAGCAGTCGTCGACGTCGATGCCACGGCTGCGCTCGGAACGCAGGCGGTCGAGGTTGATGCGGCGGTAACTGCCCGGCATCGCGTCGTCGATGTTCGCCGCAAGGATCGCGCTGCCACGCGCGTGGGTGTGCGGCGACGGTTCGTCGCCGACCGGGTGCACACCGGCGTGATCGTCCGAGTAGATCTCGAACTCGATGTCGCCGGCCTCGTTCTCCCGCAGCGTGATGCTGATCGGCGTCGCATCGCCGGCCGCGACGACCGGCCGCAGCCAGACCACGTTCCTCATCACCATCGCTGTGGCCGTTTCCTGCCGCTGCGGGCGATCCGGGTCGCTCGCGAATCCCTGCAGGCCCGAGGAACGGCTCATGGCCGCATGCACCATCTCGAGATAGGCGACACCGGGCAGCAGGCGCCGGCCCTGCACGCGGTGATCGGCGAACTGCATTTCCGACCCGGTGAACACGGAGCTGTAGCGCTGCTGCCAGAAGTCCGACGTGTTTTCGTGCACGAGCGGATGCAGCGTCGCGCGTGCCGTGGTCTTCGCCGCAGGCAGCGCCGTGCCGGGCTCCGACTCGACCCAGTACTGCGTGGTCGCGAACGGATAGGTCGGCAGCGACAGCCGCGCCGGCGACTGGCCGGCGAACAACGCCGCGTAATCGAGTGAGTAGCCCTGCACGTGCAGTTCCGCCACCGCCGCGAGCCGTTCCAGATGCTCGGATTCGGGCAGCGAACCGGCACAGTCGACCAGGCACTGCTGGCCGTAGCGCCGGAGTCCGGCCTGACCGCCGTCGTCGAGCTCGACGCTCTTGGCCACATACACCTGCGGCGCCTTGCCATGAGTGAGCCAGGTCTGCAGGCGCGAGGCGAGTT
>NZ_JAVTWC010000068.1:0-59089 GCF_032229445.1 Tahibacter sp. | reverse complement strand
GCTTTCATGCCCCTTGAACGTCGCCAGGCAACGCCCGCTTGCCACGTCCCAGGCTCTTAGCGTCCCATCGTCCGATGCCGAATACAGCCGGCTGCCGTCCGCCGACAGTGCGCAGGCCAGGACCATGCTTTCATGCCCCTTGAACGTCGCCAGGCAACGCCCGCTTGCCACGTCCCAGGCTTTCAGCGTCCCATCGTCCGACGCCGAATACAGCCGGCTGCCGTCCGCGGACAGCGCACAGGCCCTGACCCAGTCTTGATGCCCCGTTAACGTCACCAGGCAGCGACCGCTCGCCGCATCCCAGGCTTTCAGCGTCCCATCGTCCGATGCCGAATACAGCCGGCTGCCGTCCGCCGACAGTGCGCAGGCCAGGACCATGCTTTCATGCCCCACGAACGTCGCCAGGCAGTTTCCGCTCGCCACGTCCCAGGCTTTTAGCGTCCGATCTTGCGACGCCGAATACAGCTGGCTACCGTCCGCCAATAGTGCGCAGGCCAGGACCTTGCTTTCGTGCCCCGTGAACGTCGCCAGGCAGCGATCGGTTGCCACGTCCCAGGCTTTCAGTGTCCAGTCGTTGGACGCCGAGTAAAGCCGGCTGCCGTCCGCAGACAGCGCGCAGGCCGTGACCGCGCTGTCATGCCCTGTGAACGTCGCCAGGCAGCGCCCGCTCGCCACGTCCCAGGCTCTCAGCGTCCGATCCTGCGATGCCGAATACAGCCGGCTGCCGTCCGCCGACAGCGCGCAGGCCGTGACCCCGCTTTTATGACCTGTGAACGTCGCCAGGCAGCGCCCGCTCGCCACGTCCCAGGCTTTCAGCGTCCGATCCTGCGACGCCGAATACAACCGGTTGCCGTCCGCCGACAGCGCGCAGGCCGAGCCCCCACGTTCATGCTCCGCGAACGTCGCCAGACAGCGCCCGCTTGCTGCGTCCCAGGCTTTCAGCGTTAGATCCTCCGACGCCGAATACAGCCGGCTGCCGTCCGCCGACAGCGCGCAGGCCAGGACCCAGTTTCTATGCCCATTCACTCGGCCGACCGCCGATTTCCCTGCATGCAAATCGCCGTTGACTGGCGTGATGGGTAATGGCGCTGGGCCTGCGTCAGATACCCATAGGCTGGACGTGGTATCCGCGCGATTCAGCTGCATATCGCTCGCCGCCGATTCATACCAGCGGGACCGCTGCAAAAGACCTGCGGTCATGTTCGCACCGCTCAGATCGCAATATTCCAGATTCGCCTGTGTGAGATTGGCATCGGACAAATCCGCACCGCGCCAGTCGATGTGCCGCAGCCAGGCGCCATGCATGCTCAAGCCCCGCATGACGGCATCGCGCAAATCCAAGGGGTGTCCCGCGCGGGCGTGCAGGCGGATACCGTCCGCACGAAGATTCGGCAGGTTCAGACCACGCAGGCTCGGCACCGGCCAATTGCGGGACAGTGCGCGAATCGCGTAGCTCCAGAGATTTTCGTTGACGGCACGCACATCGCCCTGGCCCCATGCCGTCAGCCGCGCCATCAGCCCATGCAGTTCCGCGGTTTCCAGCAGTTGCAGATGCTGCGCGAAGAAATCCCAGGTCTCCGCGCTCGGCGTGCCCATCGCCCAGCACTCGGACTGATCGTGTTGCAAAGCCGTCAGCAGATAGCCGGCCAGGAAATATTCCAGCAAGGACGTATGGGCAAAGCGGTAGCGGCGTTCACCTTCGCGCTGCACGAAAGTGGCCGTGCGCAAGTCCGCTTTCAGCGGCTCCAGATCTTTATTCCGGTAATGGCGGGACAGCGCGGAGTCCTGTTCCAGAGCCTCGGCAAACCAGTCGTCCAGCTCATCCACGCTCCAGCTTCTGGCGCTGCGTTTCCACAGCTGAGCCGCGAGAGCCTGCATCAGCGCGAGCTTGTGACGCGGTTCCAGGTTGTGCTTTCCGATATCGCGCGACAGCCAGCTTTCCGCAAAATTGCGATACAAGGTCACGCCGCTGATGCGCTCGCCGCGCAGCTGCGCCTGTTGCAGCCGCGGAATCTGCTCGCGGATCAGATTCAAGGTCATCGCACGCTGGCTGAGCTCGGTCAGGTTATGCACCGAGGCAATCATGGCCATGAGTGCCTCGATATCCTGGTCCGGTAGCGAGACTTCGAAATAGTGGCGGACCTGCTCCTCCGTCAGCGGCAGCAAGGTTGCGCCGGCGAAGCACTGCTCGCCCAGCCCTTCGCGGCCGAGGCCCAGCAAAACCTGGTTCTGCAAACGAGCGTCGCGGAAAAACTGGCTGCGGCAGCTGATCAATATCCGCCCCGGATGCGCGCCCGGAATGCGGTAGCGTCCGTCGCTGTGCTTTTCCGGCAGCGGCAGCACGCTCCACAGCGTGGTCATCAGCCGGTTCAACTGATCGGCATTGGTCAGATGCACGCCCACTTCGTCAAGCCCATCCCAGATCACCAGCGCGCCTTCGTCGCGCACTACACGCAATACATCGTCCGCCACCGGCGGCTCGCCGTCGCCGGTCCAGCCCTGGCGCAGCAGATGATTCAACAGCGCCCGCATATCGCTGCGGTAGGCGTGGATGTCGCTACCGACGCGGCGCAGATCGAGATAGATACACTGCGGCTTGGCGGGGTCAGCCTTCCACGCGCTGTTGCGGCGGATTGCCAATAGCTGGCACTGCGTGGTCTTGCCGGTGCCGGTTTCACCGAGCAGCGCGAAATACGGTGCGCCGTCCGCCTCGTCGAGCCAGTCGTCCAGCAACTGCGCGACCGGCTTGGCGTTGGTCCGGTCCGGCGCGGCGCTGTCGTCCTGGGTCTGGATCGGCGTCGGCGCGGCGTCGGCATCGGCTTTGGGGTCCTGCAGACGATCGTCGTAGCCCGCCAGATGCGTCAGCGGGGTGCGGCGCTTGGATTGAATATCAGACTCGTTTGTCTCTACCAGCTTTTTTTGTTTGCCAATTGGTTCGAGTCTTTCCCGCATCACAGGCAGGCGGCGGAGGATGCTTTTGTGAATCGCTTCCGCCAGTTCCGCGGCAAAATTTTCCTTCGATCGACAGTCTTGATACGACTGTGTTCGATTGCGGACCTTGTACGAGAACAGCTGACGTTCTTTCAGCTTTCCAACGGCTCCCCAACGAAGACTCTTGAGCTGTACACCCACCATCCAGCGATCATCGACGCCGGTCGCGTCGGCACGGTCGGGCAAGAAATATGGCAATTCGTTCTGAACGATGTAGTTCCGGTCGAGAAAGTGATGGGAGACAAATAGCAGACCAAGATCGGATTCCTGGATGGCCTGCTGGATTTGCGCATCCCAACCCGCACCGTCACAAATGATTCGATGGTCCTGCCAATGGCGTACCTCATAGCCGTGCTGGTTACCAAACCCGCGTAGAACCGGCATCAAATCCTTCATCAGCCTATCGACGAGGCATTCCTTTTCGGCGCCTTGATTGTCCGCATGGGCGTAGCTGACAAAGATCCGCACGGGCACTGGAGTATCTGGCTTCGGCTCCGCCTCCAGGGGCATCGCATCCTGCGCCGCCGTTTGCTGCGCCACCCGCCCGGTTTCCCGGCGCGTCTGCTCTGCGAGCAACTGACGGCCGTCGTCGGGGTTCGGGGCGTCGCCTTCCAGCCAGCAATGGCGTTGCGGGAGTGGTTCCTTGCCACCCAGATGAAGCAGCAGAACGGGCGGCTCGTCC
Organism: Tahibacter sp.; assembly: GCF_032229445.1. NCBI lineage: Bacteria > Pseudomonadati > Pseudomonadota > Gammaproteobacteria > Lysobacterales > Rhodanobacteraceae > Tahibacter > Tahibacter sp. The sequence goes on along the minus strand of NZ_JAVTWC010000068.1, from coordinate 55,416 downwards.
TGCGGGGAGTTCAGTCGCGAAGCGAGCTTGCGGAAGTTCGCCTCGGCCGCGGTATCGGTTTTCCCGTAGAGGGCTTGCAAGGCATCGAGAGTATTGATCCGGCCGTCCGGCTGGATCAGGCTCGCCAGCTGCATGAGCCGCTGCTGATCGGTAGCCCCCAGGGGCTCGCCACCCTCGGCGGCACTCAATCGCCGGTAGGCCGCGACGACCTCTTTTTCGGTCTTGAACCGATACGGCATGCCCCACCTCCGCCCCTCGCTCGCGGCGACACTATCACGATCAATCACGATTGCCACTGTTGCGCTTGATCCGCTCAAGCACGTGTGCGCGGCCCTACGGCGAGCAGGCGCCAATGGCAGGGCTTGCCGTCTGCCAGCGCCGGTCCAACGACTCGGATGCCTGGAATCCACAAGCCGCGGAGGAACGCGACGCTCTGCACGGTCCGAGAGGCCGCCGTGGACCTGCTGGAGTGCCTCTCGGATTTGCAGCAGATTCCGGCGTCGTGACGCCAGGCTTGAATCGTCCGACCAGGCGTTCGCGGACGGCGAGGTGCGTACTACTCCTGAAACCCGTCCGCAAACAGGAAATCCGGCTCGACGTCGATGACGAGATCGAGATTCAGCACAGCGTTCGGATAGCCAGATTCGATGTTCAGCGTCGAAAAGCGCACCGTGTTGTCGCCGTTGACGAGTTCGGCGAGGGGGATTTCGATTGCGTGGTTGTAGCCGCCGGTCTGGCCGGGCGTGTCGAGCATCGCGACTTCGCCCGGCGTGAACGCGCGCACGTGTATCGGAGCGTCGTTGATCTGGTAGCGCAGACGTCCGGTGCCCAGCCGGATACCGTCGGTGCCGTAGCCCTGGTAGTAGCCGTTGAACACGAGTCGCGCGCGGGTCGCGTGCGCGAGCGAGACGCTGCTGAAGGTCAGCGGTGTGCTCAGCGTCGAGGCGCTGTTCGGAATCACGTAGCCGAGACTGTGCCCGTTGTGCACCGTCGTATGCGGCGTGCCCGGCGGATACTCGTCGGTGGTGGTGCGGGTCGACGGTATTCCGGCATCGGGAATCTCGTACTCGCGGGTCCCCCGGATTGGCGGTCCATCGAAACCGACATTGTCCCAGTACAGATTCCACGAACGCAGCGGTCGTGGCAGACCGCCGAACGCGATGCCGTATTTCCAGGTCGCGTGGTTGTGCCCGATCAGATGCACGTAGCTGCGTGAGTACGGCAGCGGCTGGGCGAAATTCACGACGCGGCGGCTGACCAGCGGCGCGAAGTTCACGCCGTCGTCCGACGGCGGCGAGGTCAGAACTTCGAGCTGCGTTGTCGACAGGCGCAGTTCGACCCGGCACATTCGGCCTTTCTGTACCGGGATAGTCGTCGCTGTGCCTGCGAACGTGGTCAGCGCGTAGTCGCGCACGTCGTAGACCTCGACGTTGTTGCTGACGAACACGAGCATCAGGCCGTTACGCGGATTCGGACCGCGGCCGTTCAGGTCCCAGGTCGGTGTCGGCGACGGATCCTCGCTGATCACGATGCTCATGTAGCCGAGCAGGAAGTTCGTCGTCAGATCGGTATCGAACACGATGCGCCCGCTGCGACCGGCGAAATCGAAGGGCTGGCGGATGCGGTACACATTGCTGCCGTAGTTCTGCGAGCCGACCGCGGTCAACAGGTAGCGGCTGTTGATGTGCGTCGATGGCTCGCAGACCAGCGTGTCGCGCGCCGCCGGCAGAAAACCGACGACGCCGCCGCGACAGGGTGGCGGTTCGTCCGGAATCATGCCGAACTCTGCTTCCCAGACCCAAAACGTGACGCCGTCGCCGGTCGACAGCGACGGTGCATAGCGCGTCGCACTGAAGCGCGTGCGACTCAACTCGTTGCCGCGTCCGCGATCGTCGAGCGATGCAGGCCCGCCTTCAAACGTTTCGCAGAACGCCGGCGTGGCGAGGCCGCAGCCGCCGGCGAGGGCAACGGCTGGTGCCGCGAGGGCGAGCAACAACAGTACGAACCACATTGCGACGATGCGCATGGCATCAATTCTGGATACGAATGGGGATCGGGTAGTACGCGCCCGACAGCGCCGCCGCGTCGAACTCGTGGACCTCGTCGCCGTAGCTCGGCACGCTCTTCAAGCCCGACGGCGTCGTCGCCTGCACGAACAGATCGTAGTCGCCATTCGGGAAGGCGGCCGAATTGAACTGCAGGCCGTAGCGCCCCTGCGGTGCCGGCACGTGACGCGCGGTCTCGAGCAGCGCGATGCGCGTGCCGGGCGCAGCACCGCCGCTGGCACGAATGAACACCTCGACCGTCGCGATGCCTGCGGTGCCACCGGCACTCCACACTTCGCCGCTGACCACCGGCATGTGCATCAGCTGCGGCGCCCATCCGGCCCAGCTCGCATTGCCGACTTCGACATTGAGCGGAACCATGCCGCCGACATTGATGCGCGTTGGTGGATTGGCGGTCAGATGCTGCGCCTCGCCGACATCGGTGTCGCCGATGCGCTGCAGTCGCGCCGGCGGACCGAGCCGCGGCAGTTCCGCGTGCAGCGGGAAATGATGCAGCGCCGACGGCGGCGTGTAGGCCGGTGCGCTGCCGGGCGGGTAGAGCACCTCGACGTGCGCGTTCAACAGACCCGCGTTGTCGACGAAGAACTGGAAGGTGTTGTTGCCGACCAGCAGCGGCGAACCGCCACCCTGGACCAGATTGCCGAGTCTGATGCGCGCGGTGTGCGGCATGCCCCACTGCACCAGCGAAGCAGCGTACGGCACGCTGTTGTTCACTGGCTGCGGTAGCGGAAACTGGCCCGCGCCGTTGACCCTGACGTAGTCGCCCGGCAATACGTTCAAGCCGGAATAGTCGCCCATTTGATACGTGTATACCAGCCACGCTTCGGCCGTCGCACCGGCCGCGGTCGGGCGCAGATCGTCGGGAATGTTGATCAGGAAGGTCGGGAACGTGTTGCTCCAGCGCTGCGACTTCTGGTAGTCCGTGCCTTGGATGCGTGTCACGTAGTTGTGGACTTCGCGCGAATCGACCACCGGCCCGTCGAAGCCGAAGTTGTCCCAGTGCACGAGGTAGTACGAAACCGCGTCCTTGGGCGTGTTGTAGCCGAAGCCGACCCAGAGCAGTTCGTAGTCGCCGGTCGAGAATGCGCCGGGCGCGAAACTCGCGCTGATGAGGCTCTTGCCGTCGACGAGGATCTGCACGCCATCGGTGCCGACGCGCACGTCGAAACTGCGCCGCACGTTCGAGACGACTTGCCGCCCGGTGTTCTCCATGTCGACCGTCGCCACCTGGTGCGAAGCGCCCTGCATGTCGATCAGGCTCACGCTCAATGTCTGGAACTGCGCGCGGATGCGCAGGATGCCGGCCGGCAGTCCGGTCGCGCCGTCTTCGTCGAAAAAGCTCGCGTGTGCGGTGGTGTCAGAGCTCACCGGGCTCAGGTCCAGATACCACACCGAGCGCGGACTCAACGGGCCGTCCATATCGAATACGACGCGCCGCCGCGTGTTGGTTTCGATGCGCATCTTCTTGCGAAAGCGTTGCGAGGTCTGCGATTTGTCGCCGGTATTGTCCACGCGCGTGCCGTTCAGGGTATGCGCGTGGTACTGGTCATTGATGAAGAACAGATTGAAGCGCGCGTCGGTCGAGGTCACCGTCGCGTTGTTCCAGAGTTTCTCGTCGGCCGCGCCGAGCGGCAGGTTGAAATCGTCGAACCACGTCAGGCTCGAGCGCAGTGCGTCGACGCGCGCGGGATCGCCGCCGTTGAAATTGATCTGCGTCGGCAGGCTCGTGACCGCGCCGAGTGCGTTGACGCGCTGCACCCGCACGACGTACGCCGCGTTGTTCGCCAGCGGCTGGAGCTGTACGCGGCGATTTCCGGTGACCAACCACCTGTAGCCCGGCGGCAGATCCGATGGCGCCGCAGCGAGCAGCGGCGCCGACCCGTGATCAGGGTTGAGGCACATGCCGCCGCTGTCGTTGCCGGACAAGGCGCGTGCGGCGTCGAGCGCGCTCGCGGTCTGTGGCCACCAGCTAACGAGGAAACCGGCATCGTCCTTCGGCGAGCCGCTCATGTTCCAGAACTGGCCCCACGGATTGTCCGCGTTGTAGTCCATCTCGAGCGTCGCCACGCGATCGTCGCGCAGCACGCGCACGACGGGTGCGGGGCCGGCGTCGAAGCCGTCGACGAACAGGAACTCGGCGCGCGCGAGCGCGGCGCCCAGCAGCAGGCCGCCGCACAGCGCGAGGCGCGCTGCTGCACGCAGCAAGAACGGTGCGGACATGCGCCGCGTGCCGACGATAAGTTCGCTCATGGCCGATCCTCCCACCGATGGACGCTGATCCTGGGCCTGTATGAGGGCCAGTTCTTCGAACTCGTACCCATTTTGCCTAGGGTTGCCGGCAGACAGGGGGTCGATCGCGCCTGTCGCGGGTCACGAATGGCCGGTCCCGTCATAGCGTTGAAGGAATTCCGGGTGGATTTCGCCTCGCTCGGACTGGCCGCGCAGTAATCGCTGTTCACCAGACCAGTGGCGCGGGCTACTGGCCGCGCCCTACAGCAGTGTCCTGCACGACCAACAAGGAACTCATCTTGGTCAGCAAGATGGTCGACAGGTACAGCGCCGCGACGAAGAGCAGCAGCCATAGCGCTCGCCGTCGGCCAGCGTCGGCATGCATGTACATGCCGACGAGCGCGATCACCGGCATGGACAGCCACACCGGATCGGCGGTTAGCATCGGCGCGGCGAAAACGACCACAGTCGCCAGAACGATGCGTTCGGGCCAGCGCTGCGCGAACTACGCGTTCGCGAACAGAAACGCGGCCGCAGCGGCGAGCGCGATCTGCGCCGCGACGAACGCACCGTAGAAAGCCGGGTCGCAGGCGTTGTACGGCGAGAGGTAGCCGAGCGGACCGTAGGTGAACGCGATGTCGCTGCCCCAGCGCAGGCCGTGCATGCTCGCCCAGCGCAGCACCATCGTCCACGAAGGATCGAGCTCGTCGCCGGCCACCGAACCGCCGAAGCGCACGCTGGCGATAAGGAACAGCAGACCAACGAGGGTCGTCGCGGCCAGGTCGAAGACGGTGACGGAACGGGTGCGTGGGGTGGGCTGCCTATCGTGGACCCTCATGCCGACGGCCCGGCGCGGGTGCCGCGACGACGTGCCCCGTGCGGAACGATCACGGCGTTACGCCACGCATTTGCCTGCCCTGCGAGGTATTGGTCAACGGCTGTGCGCCGGCATCGGGAACCATGCAGGCTCACTCCTGGGCCTGTCGACGAGGGCAGCGGGTTGTGGCGGGCACGGTAGTGTCGGTTGGCGGGCAAGTTCGCACTGTAAAGGGATTTTCTGATCGGCGATCACTGGCGCGCCAACCGTGGCCAGGCCCAGGCCAGCATCAGCCATGCCGGCAGCAACGCAAGTGCATGCCAAAGCATAGTGTCGTGCGGCGTTGTTTCCAGATCGAACAGCGGTACGCCCTGCAGCGCGGCATAGGCCGCGGTGATCAACACCAGCTCGAATGGCCGGGCGTGGCGGCAGAGTGCGCCCAGGCACAGGCCCCAGCTGGCGATCGATGCACTGACCGTGATCGCTGCCAGCGCCGCGACCGGAGCGGTCGCGAACAGGCGCACCGCACCCGGCAAGGTCAAGACCAGCAGCAGCGCAAAGCCGGCCGCGAAGCGCGCGACCAGCAGGCGCCGCAGGATGTCGGGCGCGGCGAACACGAGCCCGCCGGTGCCGTGTTCCTTCTCCTGGAGAATGCCGCGCGCGAGGATATCCAGCGGCAGTATCCACGCCAGCAGCATGCCGACCTGCATCGCAATTCCACGGGCAAACGCCTGCAGGCCGAACGCGACCAGGACCGCCAGCCACCACCAGACTCGGCGCCTGCGCAACGCCGATTTCAGTTCCGCCACCGCGAGTATGCCGACGCGTCCGCGGGCGAACAGATCGAGCAGCCGATCGAGCCAGCGCAGCCGCGAACCGGCGAGGGATCTCACCTTCGCCGACCCGCCGCCGCGCGCAGCGGCCCAGTCCAGCCACGGCGCGGCCGCCAGTACGCCAGCCAGCGCGAACAGCAACCACAGCCCACGGCCGAACACATCCATCGGCCGCACCGGCCACGATTTCCACTCGAACAGCACAGGTCCTTTCCTGACACCCGCATGACCGACGGAATAGCCGAAATCCCGCGGTTGGCCGGTCTGTTGCTCGCGCACCCGGTTGAAATCGCGACCAACCATGATCATGCCGTTGGGGTCGCTGACCCAGCCGTCGCGAACGAAGCGGCTATTGGCGTTTTCGAGTTGCGCGACCGATATCGACGTGATGGCGATCCACACGAAGAAGAAGAGCACGTTGCCCGCGGTGCGCCGCAGCCACGGCAGCAGATCGAACCAGATGGCGAACATCGCCGTGACGGCCAGCCCCGGCAGGTTCAGCAACAGCACCGGCTTGACGAGTTCCAGCGCGTCGATGGAACGGTCTTCCGCGCGGATCCATTGCGCGACCAGCGCCACGCCAAGCCCGGCCGCGACGACCACGCCGAAGACCACCATGTGGCTGGCCCATTTCGCCAGCAGGTAGCCACCGCGCGTCATCGGCGTGGCCACGAGGAGTTGCCAGACACGGGTATCGATATCGCGCACCAGCGTGCCGCGCACCAGATAAAACCCGCCGAGGCTGAACAAGGTATTGAACATCATTGCCACGACCATGCCGACCCACGCGCTCGAGTAGTACCCGCGTTCGCCGCCGTTCAGCGCGACGATCAGGTATCGGGCATCCACCGGCGGAAAGCACTGGCTGATGGCCAGGATCATCCCGACCAGGATTACCCAGAAGCGCGCGCTGCGCGTGCGTTCGCGCAGATCGGCCAGCACGATGGCGAGGAAACGCTGGAATGCGGCCATTTCAGTGGCGCTCTGCGTCGGTGCCGAGCAGCCAGGTATAGGCGTCTTCCAGCGCTGGCGTGACCGCTTGTGCATCGGCGTGTGGGGACCCGGCGCTGACCACGCGTACGCGGATGCCGTCCGGTCGGCGCAAAGAGGCGCATACGACGAATTTCGCGCGGGCGTCCGCTAGCTGGTCCGGCGCCAGTGTCCATTCCCAGACGTGACCGTTGGCCTGAGCGAGCAGTTGCTCGGGCGCACCGTGGAAACGCAAGCGCCCGCCCGACATCACCGCCAGCGCAGTCGCGCTGGCTTCCACGTCTGAAACGATGTGGGTGGAAAGAATGACCAGACGCTGGCCGGCCAGGTCGGTCAGCAAATGCCGGAAGCGCATGCGCTCTTCCGGGTCCAGCCCGACGGTCGGCTCGTCCACGATGAGCAAAGCAGGGTCGTTCAGCAGCGCCTGCGCGATGCCGACCCGCTGGCGCATGCCGCCGGAGAATTCGCCCAGGCGACGATCTGCCGCATCGTTGAGACCGACTAGGCTCAGGCAGCTATCGACACGCTCGCGTGCCAAGGCTCCTGACAGTCCCTTGACCGCGGCGAGGAAAGCGAGGAATTCGCGCGCGCTGAGCGCTGCGTAGACGCCAAAGTCCTGCGGCAGGTAGCCCAGCGCGGTGCGCAGTGAGTTCGGGTCGGCAGCGATATCGGCACCGTTCCAGGTGACCTTGCCTGCTGTCGGACGGGCCAACGTCGCCAGGATCCGCATCAGCGTGGACTTGCCGGCACCATTGGGACCGAGCAGGCCGAGGATTCCGGGCCCCAGTTTCAGACTGAGATCGGATACCGCCAGGTGCCCACCGGGGTACCGATAACTCACTGAATCCACTAGAAGTTCGCAATTCGCCACAGCCACGCTCCTCGAGGAAGGGCGCTCCGCGGAGTGCTGAAATCGTCCCTTGTGCTGGTAGTGTAGTGACCTATAACACCAGTTCACATAGGCCGTAGGGCATACAAGCCCCCTGTTCGCATCCGACAACGCGCACGACGTGCGGATCATCGACGTGTTGCTCCAGCTGAAGCAGGGAATTCAGGCGACGGATTGCTGCAGGAATCGCAGGCATCCGTTGTCGCGAACACCGTCCCGAGGGTGCTGCGGGACAAGCCTCGATCGGTTCGGTTACGCCGCGTGGCTGGGATGTTGATTCATTGAACAATCGAATCGCCCGGAGACGGGTCCTTGTCCGGCTAGCTTCCGGCCTGGACGTGACGAATCTTGCGAGGGCAGAAAGTAGACGTCTTCCGATGTTAGAGGCTAGACAATCGCGGGATCGCTCCGCTGAAATCAGCGGGTGATCGCTTGCCAACGCGTTCTGGACCAACCGGCCTCGCAGGGCTGGGTAGCTGCAAATGCCGCGCCGGGTGGCCGTCAGAAACTCACCGGGTGAAAGCATCGCCTCACGGACCGCCAGCGAACGTCGGCGCTGATACCGTACGCTGTTCCACGACTGAGGCTGGAGTCCCGATGAGGCGTGTTCGCAATCTGATCGTTGTGCTCGGCGATCAACTGACGCCGACGCTGTCCAGTCTTGCTGCCGCAGACCCGGCGCGCGACCGTGTTCTGATGGCTGAGCTTCAGGATGAAGCGACCTATGTGCCGCATCACAAGAAGAAGATCGCCTTTCTCTTTTCCGCCATGCGCCATTTTGCCGAGGAGTTGCGCGCGCTCGGGTGGTCAGTCGACTACGTGAAGCTTGGATCGCCGGAAAACCAGGCGAGCTTCACCGCGCAGCTCGCCCACGCCATCGCCGCGCACCGGCCGGAGCGGATTCTCGTGACCGACGCAGCCGAGTGGCGTGTGTCTCAGGAGATCGCGGCCTGGCAGGCGCTGTTTTCCATACCGGTCGACAGGTTTCCTGATGATCGCTTCGTGTGTTCGACGCCCGCGTTCAGAGCCTGGGCGAAGGGTCGAACCCAATTGCGCATGGAGTATTTCTATCGCGAGATGCGACGCCAGACCGGGTTGCTCATGGATGGCGATGCGCCGGTCGGCGGCAAGTGGAACTTCGACAGCGAAAACCGCAAGGCGGCGCCCGTCGACATCTTCATGCCCCGCCCGAGCGTCTTTGCCCCCGACGCCATCACCGCTGAGGTTCTGTCGCTGGTCCAAGCCCGGTTCGCCCATCACTTCGGGGATCTTGCGCCATTCTGGTTCGCCGTCACCCGCGCCGATGCCGAGGCGGCTTTCGCCGCCTTCGTCGATCGGGCGCTACCGCAGTTCGGCGACTATCAGGACGCGATGCTGACGAACGAGCCGTTTCTCTATCACGCCGTGATCTCGCAATACCTCAACTGCGGACTGCTGGATCCCTTGCGCGTGTGTCGACAGGTGGAGGCCGCCTATCGCTCCGGGAAGGTGCCGCTCAACGCTGCCGAAGGCTTCATTCGCCAGATCATCGGCTGGAGAGAATACGTCCGCGGGATCTACTGGCTGAAAATGCCCGGGTATGAGCGGAGCAATTTCTTCGGGCATACCCGCGAACTGCCGGGCTTCTACTGGACCGCCGACTCGGACATGGCCTGCATCGATGCGGCGGTCACGCAGACCAAAGAGCAGGCCTATGCCCACCACATCCAGCGCCTGATGATCACCGGCAACTTCGCGATGCTGGCAGGCGTGGATCCGCACGCGCTGCACGAGTGGTATCTGAGCGTCTATGCCGACGCCTATGAATGGGTGGAACTGCCCAACACCGTGGGGATGAGCCAGTTCGCGGATGGCGGTCTGCTGGCCTCCAAGCCCTATGCCGCGAGCGGCGCCTACATCAACCGCATGTCGAACTATTGTTCGTCGTGCGGCTATGACGTGAAGCAGAGGACCGGGCCGATGGCCTGCCCGTTCAACGCGCTCTACTGGGATTTCGTCGCCAGGAACCGCACGAAGATCGGCGGAAATCCGAGAATGGCGCAGACGGTGCGCACTTACGACAACTTTGCTCCGGATGAGCGACAGCGCATCGCCGAAAGCGCGGCAAACTTCCTCGCAAATCTGTGACGCAGAAGCGCTACACCAGGTCCACGCTGCCGGAAAAAGACTGCGCTGCCTGCGGCAGGCCATTCGCGTGGCGCAAGAAGTGGGCGCGCGATTGGGCAGACGTCAAAACCTGCTCGGAACGCTGCAAGGGCGTACTGCGCCGTCGCGAGCGCAAGGTTCGCGCCGCCGCGGACATTCAGTCTCGGCCGGGCTCCGGCAGCCCTGTCACGCCGGGACCGCGGCGCAGGTGAACCGCGCCGGGAATCTCTGCGGCTCCACGTTGAAGGCCGCACCGCCATCGCGGTCTCGTTGCGCATGGCGCAGAAGTCCGCTTCAGCGTCCGACTGTTCGTTCTGCTTCACGGCGCAGGATTGCAGTGTCACCGGCAACGTAGCGTGGTTGTACCCGTCGGCGGGGCAGGGCGGCAAAACGACTCGCTCGCCGCATTGCATCATCTGGCCCGGCGACAGGCTGACCGCCTGAAGGCGGTTTTTGGCGGGTCCAGCCCGACGTTGGCCGTTTCGTTGCCGTCCATGCTGCGCCCCCACTGTCACGCGATGCGGCGAGGAAACCGGCAACGCCCGGGCTTGGCGCGCGCGCCGCGACGCGTGAGAATCCGCACGCCGCGCCGACGCGGCCTACGAAGGACGAACCGATGCGTCGTGCTCTGATCCGTTCCGCTGCTGGCGTCGTGCTGGGCATGTTCGCGCTTGCCGGCTCCGCCGTTGGCGACGGCGCGACGTCCCGCCTCGAGCAGCTCATGGGGCCGAAATTCCGCGAGGCAGGACTCGATCGCGCCTCGCCCGCGGAGATCGCGGTCCTCGAGCAGTTCATGATCGAGCATGCGGGCGAGCTGCGCGCATTGACGCCGGCATCCGACACGAAGTCTGCTGCTGCAGTCGTCGCCGCGGAACCTGCGCGCGAGCGACATTCTGAGAACAAAAGTGCATCGAATGACGAACGCGTGTCGAGCCGCATCGCCGGTGCATTCAAGGGCTGGAGCCCCGGCACGACGCTGACCCTCGAGAACGGACAGCGATGGCGCGTTGCCGACAGCAGTTCGCTCGCAACGCGCGCGCTGGATCGTCCGGCTGTGACGATCGAGCCCGGATCGTTCGGCAGCTGGTGGCTGCGCGTCGAGGGCTACAACACCGCGGCGCGCGTGAAGCCGGCGAACTGAGCGCGCGAGTGCATCACGCCCGGTCACGCTCGCATGCCTGCGACCGGCAGCTATTGCGATTGTCGAGCAACGAACCGCGTCGCAGGTTGAGGCCGATGTTGCCCCGTAGAGATTCCACGAACGCAGCGGTCGTGGCAGTCGCTGAAGCCGATGCCGTATTTCCACGTTGCGTGGCTGTGCCCGACCCGGTGCAGGTAGCTGCTGCTTGAGGTGGGTCGAAGGATTGCAGATCAGCGTGTGGCGTGTCACCGACAGTTGCGGAGCTCGCACGACGATCCCGCCGCTTGCCTGTTTGATGCGTGTTCCGCGAGTGAAGCGGCAGCGTAGTGAGCGACTGGTGGAGGTCCCTACGAAAGCGCCTTGGTCGAGCGACTCGACATTGTCCCGGCGCGGAGCCAGTGCTCCGCGCCGGGACGCCGGGCGCCGCCCGCGTCACTCGATCGGGCAGTCGTCGGGATCGCCGGACGGGTTGAAGCCGTTGCGGAAGATCGCCTCGAGAAGTCCCAGCACGGTGACGTTGAACGCAGCGGCCTGGCTGGACTGATTGTTGGCGTCGCCGCCGTAGCTGGCGCCGAGCCCTAGCGCCGCCAGCGGTTGCTGGTGGGCCGAGAGCGTCGTCATGCAGGTGGCCGCGCCGTTGCTCAAGGGAACATTGGAGCACAGTGTCGTTTGTCCATCGACGAAGCCGACGCCGCCGGTCGCGTTCACTCCGCCTGTCAGCGCGGCCACCAGGGTGTAAGGCTGCCCCTCGACGAACGTACGCATGCAGTTGCTCGACAGCGCCAGCGTTGTGGCGGCCTTGGCGATGACCGCCGTGGCGCTGCTGCTGGCTGTGTAGTTCGTGCCGTCGCAACTGGCCGATACCTGCGTGCTGCCGGCGTTCGGTCCGACGCTCGACGGCACGACGGTGCAGCTTGGGCCCGGCTCGTCATGAAGCTGCGCGGTGATCGTCCTGGCGTTGCCGTCGTAGACGAAGTTCAGCGTGCCGAAGTCCACCGTGCTTTCGGCGCGGCCGACCGTGTGGTTCAGCGTGTTCGACGCGGGCTGCTGGCCTGCTGCATAGGTCGCATCGCCGCTGTATCGCGCGGTGATGACGTGATCACCGACGCTCAATGCGGAGGTGGTGCAGGTGGCCTCGATCGGCACCACTGTCGTCAGCGCGAGGTCGGCGCAACCGGCGATCGGCGCATCGCCATCCTTGAAGGTGATCGAGCCGGTCGGCGTCGCGCTCGCAGGCGCGACGGGCTCGAGGGTGACGGTGAAGGACAGTGGCTGGCCCCAGGTGCTCGGCTCGCTGCCGCCGGTCAAGGCCAGCGTGCTGCTGACCCGCGCTGGCGCTGGCGTTGCACTGAGCGCATTCGACGGCGCGCTCGTGGACGCGGCATTGCGGGCGGTGACGTGGCAGCTCACTTCGATGTCATTGGTCAGTCCCGGCACGCTCAGGGGCGAAGCCGCTCCGGTGGCTGACTGGGTACCGCATGTGGCCGTGTAGTCGAGGATCGCGCTGCCGCCGTTGCTGGCCGGCGCATCGAAGACGAGCGTGACACGCGCATCACCGGGCTGTGCGGCGGTCAGCAACGGCGCGCCGGGGGAGGCCGCGGGCGTCACTGGTACCGGTCCTGCGAGCGTGCTGATGCCGACCGCGTTGCGGGCGAGGAGGTTGCAGTTGACCGTCGTGCCGTTGGTCAGGCCGGTCACGACCAGCGGCGATGTGGTGCCGGTCCCGATCTTGTTCGAGCACAGCGCGCGGTATTCGATGATCGGGCTGCCGCCATCGTCCGCGGACGGCGTGAACGATACCGTCGCGCTGCCGTCGCCGGGCTGCACGCCGGTGATGGCCGGTGCGCCCGGCACGGTCGCCGGCGTCACGGCCAGCGCATTGGATGTAGCGCCCGCGCCGAACCCGTTGCGCGCCGTCACCGTGCAGGTCACTTCCGTGCCGTTGACCAGGCCGGTCACCGCAAGCGGCGAGGCTGTACCGACAGCCGACTGCGCGCCGCAGGTCGCGGTGTAGTCGAGCACCGCGCTGCCGCCGTCGTCGGCCGGCGCGCTGAACGTCAGCGTCGCGCGTGCGTTGCCCCGCGTCGCCTGTGTCAGCACGGGCGGGCCGGGTATGTCGCCGACCGCGTGCACTGCCGTACCGCTGGAGCCGGTGTTCGCCGCGTCGCCGGCGTAGCTCGCGGTGAGCGTCTTGTTGCCGCGCGCCGTTGAAACCAGTGAGCAGTTTCCAATCGATGGCGTTCCCTGCGTCAGCGCTGCCACGCACGACGACGTGCCGTCGGAGAGCGTGACCTGACCAGCCGGCTTCGGCGTGCCTTCGCCGGCAACCGCCACGTTCACCGTGTACGGCGTGTTCACGCGCGACGGGTCGGGCGTGTGTGCAGTGATGCTCGTGCTCGTGCCGGCCTGCGGTGTCGCCGCCACCGGATCGGAGGGCGGGCCGTCGCCGATGGTGTTGCGCACGACGACGGTGCAGTTCACCGCCACGCCGTTCTGCAGCCCGGTGACCGTGACCGGCAGGCTCGCGCCGGTCTGGCTGCGCGTGCCGCAGGTCGCGGTGTAGCCGGTGAAGGGCGAACCGATGTTGATGAAGCCGATCTGCAACGTGACGCTGCCGTTGCCGGGCACGGCCGAAATGATGGTCGGCTTGCCCGGCGCGACGGGATCCTGCACGCCGATCGGAAAGGGCGCAGAGGCGGCCGTGCCGTTCGTGTCGTCGCCGCCGTAGTACGCCGTGAGCGTCGCGTTGCCGCTGGATCCGGTGCCCAGGTCGCAGCTTCCGGTCGAGGGCGTGCCCGGCGTCAGCGTGGCGACACAGGTGGGGTAGGCGTCGGTGCCGTCGAACAGGCGCACGGAGCCCGTGGGCGGATTCGTGCCCGAGCCCGTCACGCTCACGTTGACGGTGTAGCCCTGTCCAACTATCGGCTGCTCGGGCGAGGTCGACACGATGCTGAGCGTGCTTGCGGCGAACGCCCCCGGATACTGATTGAGGAACACGTTGGACACGAGCGGTGAATCGAGCGCCGCGAGATTGCCGGCATCGGAAACGAATACGGCCATTCCGTTGTCGCCGAGCGCATGCGTACCGGCGCTGCTGGCGGCATCGGCGGCGATGCCGGCCGCCGTTTGCGACATTCGCACGATCGATCCGTCGGTCCGATCCTTCACGTAGTAGGCGGGCGCGTTGTTGCCGTCCGTCACGAGGTTGCCCTGCGCGCAGATGAAACTGACGAAGCGCGCGCCGGCACTGAACGACGGCGAGGCGCACTCGCCGCCCGCGCCTTGCGCGCCGGATGCGCTGGTATTGACCCGCTCGATCGCGCCGGTCTGCACGTCCTTGACGAAGATGTCGGCGACGCCGTTGTCGTCGCCCGGCACGAGGTTGGTCGCCCACGATACGAAGGCGACATAGCGCCCGTCGGCGCTTACCGATGGCCGGTCGCTGTTGCCGTTGGCTGCCACGCCGCTGGCGTCGGCGCTGACGAGTTGCATCGGCTGCGGAACATTGAAGTACTCGCGCATGTTCCGCGCGAACACGTTGCGCACGCCCGCGTTGCCGCTGGCGCCGAGGTTGGTGGCGTCCGAGGCGAACGCGAGGATGCGGCCGTCGTCGGAGATCGATGGCTGCAGGCTGTTGCCGTTGGCGGATACCGTCAGCAGGTTGCCGGTACTGATGTTGCCATTGTTGTCGCGCCGGTAGACGAGGATGTCGGTATACCCGTTGCGGTCGCCGACGGCGCCGCCGTCGGGCGAAGCGAACGCGATGATCCGGCCGTTGCGGCTGACCGCGACGGGCGCCTGCGCGTCGGCCGTGGACTGCACGCCGTAGAACAGGTTCACGCGATCGACGGCGCCGTCGGCCAGATGCTTGCGGAACAGGTCGATCTTGCCGTTCGTGTCGCCTGCGACGAGATTGTTCGCGGCGGAAAGGAAGTACACGTCGCCGGCGCTTTCGGCGAGCGCCGGTGCGAAGCTGATGTCGTTGCCGGGCGTGCCGTCGGCGGCCGTGCTGATGCGAGTATTCGCGCCGCTGTCGGTGCGGTAGACAAACACGTCGCGCGTCGCGTTGGCGTCGCCGTCGATCAGGCGCGTGCTCCAGGAGTCGTAGAAGACAAGGGTGCCGTCGCGCGAGATCGCGGCGTTGTCGCTGTCGCCGTCGTTGCGCAGACCGAAGTACGCGCCGCTCGCGCGCTGCGTAAGGTTGAGCGTGCGATCGCGCACGACGATGTCGGCGGCGCCATTGTTATCGGGCGGCGCGATCGTCGACGACACCGACTGGTAGGCGACGTAACGCCCGTCGGCGCTGATGGAAGGCCACATGCGCGGCTCCCACGAGACCCCGTCCTCGGTCGCGGCGACGCCGTTCGGCCTCATGTGCTGGTTCACCAGCGCACCGGTCTGGCGGTCCTTGACGAACACGGCGACGTAACCCGCCGACACGCCGGCCTGGAACGCGGCGTAGCGTCCGTCGGCGCTGAGCGCGGGCGTCATGGAGTTGTTGAATCGGCTGTCAGTGGCGATGAGTTCAATCGCGCCGGTCATCGTGTCCTTGACGAAAACGCGGTCGCCGGTCCAGCCCAGGGAGGGCAGGTTGGTCGAGGAGCACCCGAACGCGACGAAGCGGCCGTCGGCGCTGATGGCCGGATAGTCGTTGCAGGAGCCGCTGGCCTGCGTGCCGGTGGCCGTTGCGCTGGCCAGGTAGGAGCCGCGCGTGAGGCGATCCTTGACGAAAACGCGGTTGCTCGTCGAGCCCGGCGTGAAATTCGGAACGAGATTGCCGGCCGTCGAGTTGTAGACGACGTGGCGGCCGTTCGCGCTGATCGCCGGAAACGAGCTGTTGTTGTCGCCCGGCTGGTCGGCGCCGTTGCTGCTCACGAGATCCAGCGCGCCGGTGGCGAGATCCTTGACGTAGACGTCGAAGCGGCCGTTGCTGTCGCCCGCTGTCAGCGCGCGATAGGTGGAGAAGGCCACATAGCGTCCGTCTGCGCTAAGGGACGAACGGATCGTCGTGTTGGCGTACTCGGGGCTGGTCGGCGCGCTGCCGTCGGCGAGTGTGGTCGCGCGCACGATGTTGCCGCTGTAGAGATCCTTGACGAAGACGTCCTTGTCGCCGGTGTCGCCGGGAAAGAAGTTGCTCGCCTCGGACTGGAACGACACGTAGCGGCCATCGGCGCTGATCGACGGCAGGCGGCTCGGGCCGTTGCCGGGCGTGCCGTCGGCGGTGACGCTGGCGCGGCGCAGCGCGCCGGTGAGCTGGTCGCGCACGAACACGTCCTCGAAGCCGTTCATGTCGTCGTTGACGAGATCGGTGGCGTTCGACGAGAACACCAGGAAGCGACCGTCCGCGGAGAGGCCCTGGTTCGATCCGGTCGATGCCGCGTTGCTTTCCGGATAGCCGGTGCGTGACTGCGACACCCAGCGCGGATACGGCGCCGTCGGCGACACCGTCTGCGTCACCGCGGCGGTGGTCATGGCCGGATAGTTTGCGTCGCCGCTCCAGGTGGCGACGAGTTGGCGCGGTCCGACGCCGCTGCCGCGCCATAGGCAATGGCTGGCTGGCAACACGATTTGGCAGGTGTCGGTGCCGTCGCTGACGATGATGGTTCCCGTCGGCGCGGGTGTGCCGCCGAAGGGCGCCACCTCCAGCGCCACCACCACGCTCGCCGTTTGCCCGAGCGGCATGTTGGCCGGGTTGTTCGCGACGATGGCGAAGTTGCGCACCTCGTGCGCGAGCGGCGCCGAACTGCTGCCCGCCCACAGTCCCTGATCGGAGAAGGATGCAATCAATGGGTGCGTGCCGGCGCGGTTCGACGCGAGCTGGCACGACGCGGTTTCGTTCGGCGTGCCCGCCAGTGTGGCCGTGCAGCGCGTGGTGAGCGGGTCGTTGTCGGCGCCGTCGCGCACGGTCACCGTGCCGTGCGGAAATCCGCCCTGACTCGGCGTTTCGCGCACCTGCACCTGCACCGAGTACGGCTCGAACGGCTTGGTCAGCGACGGCATCTGCGAGACGATGCTGGTCGACGTTGCGCGGCCGGCGAGCACGGTATGCGTCACGCTGGTGTTCGCGGGGGCAACGGCGCTGTCGCCGCTATAGCAAAGTTGCATCGTGTGCGTACCGGCGCTGTTGAAGCCGATCGAGCAGGCGTGCGCCGGTAGTACCGCGGTGCATTGATGCGCCGGATCGATGGGCGGGGACGCGCAATCCACGGATTCCTTCACCACGACATTGCCGGTGGCCTGCACGGGGGGAGCGTTGTCCGATGGCGCCAGCGTCCAGTCGAACGTCACCTCGACGCCGCGGGCAGAGGGAGAAGGTGTGTGTGTCACATTCGAGAACGCAACCACGCCGGTCGATTCGTGTGTGGCCGTTGCCGTGTTGCCGTCCCAGCCGCCCCAGCCGATGTAGTCGGCCGTCAGCGTCTTGTGGCCCGCCGTGAACGGCGTCAGCGTGCAACTGCCGGTGCCGGCGGATGCCGGTGCGAGTTCGATGGAGCACGTCGCGGTCTGCGGACCGTCGCGATCGCCGTCGCGCACGACGACGGTGCCGCGCGGTGTGCCGCTCATGAGGTTGTAGCCGGCCTTGCCCACCGTCACCTGCACCGCGTAGGGCGCTACGCCGACGCTGGTGGCGGGCGTGGCCGGATCGATCTGCATGACCGTGTTCGCACCCGGCGTGAAGTACCAGTTCACGGCCGGGTTGAAGCGCATGCGCGTCGGATAGATCAGCCGCCAGTGATTGGGTGCCAGCGGCGTGAGGCCGACGAAGGTGCTGGCGAAGACCACCTCGTCGACGAAGCGCACCACCATCGAGCACTCGCCACCCTGAGGGTCGTTGTAGTAACCGGCGAAGACGGCTTTGCTGCGATAGTCGTCGGCCGTGCCGGCGACGCCGTCGATGCCGGCACGCGCAAGCCGCAGCATCGCCAGATCGTCGTTGTGCAGATGACGTCCGACGCGACCCTGCACGTAGCCCTGCACCGCTACCGCCTTGCTGTTCGGATGGCCGAGCGCGGCCATGACGTCGGCGTTGCCGTTGGCGGCGAAGTGTTGCCCCGATGGAAGGTAGTCGAGCGTGCGCGCCATCGTGGTGGTGTCCACCACCGCGGGCAGTACGGCGGGATCGTTCGACCCGCGCGGATACCACAGCAAGCTCACGTCGTCGCCGCGTAGGTCGTCGGCAGAGCCGGCAATGCCGTCGACGTCGCCGAGGTGGTCGAGCACGCCGTTCGCGCCGTGCCCGCTGCGCGAGTCGTAGTAGCCGTACATGCCGTCGCCCGCAGGGTTGTTGGCCTGGTTGGGATGGTCCAGGCCATTCGCGTGCATGAATTCGTGCAGCAGCACGGTTTCGAAGTCGACCTGGTCCTGCGGCGCGCTGGTATCGGCGCCGGCGGCGAAGGTGTTGTTCGGCAGCGAGCGGAAGCGGTTGTAGGTGGCGATAACGTTGCGCACCGCCGGTTCCGCGGCGGTGGCGAGCGCGGGGTTGACCGAGTTGTCGATGCAGACGCGGATCGCCGACAGCTCGCCGCCGGTTCCGTAGTAGTTCTGGTGCGCGACGCGATCGGGCTCGTCCTGATCCACGGTCACGAAGCCGCCGGCAACGCCCGACTGCGGCAGCACGGTGACGGCGAACGCGACGAAGGCTGTGAGGTGCAGACGCTTCATGGCCTGCCCTCCGCACCGACGCGCTTGCCGGGGCGCGAGGCGAGGGCGCGCAAGGCGCCGATCGCCGCGGCGACGCGGTTTACCTCGGTGGCGTTGGGCTGGCGTGCCGCCGCCTGCAGCGGATTGCGCGCGACCAGCTGATGCGACTTGCCCCCGTCGTGCCATTGCAACGTGAACACGTCGGCATCGGGATCGGCGAACACGAGCGCACCCGTCGACGTTTCTTTCCACAGGCCGCTTGTCTGCGCGGCGAGGCTCTTCCGGTCGAGGCTGCCGAGGTCGCCGGGCGCGACTGCCGTTTGCAGTGCAGCCCATTCCTGCGCACCGAGGCGAAGTTCGTAGTCGCCCGCATCGCGCAGGAACCACGGCCGATGCACGGCGACGCAGCCGTCCGCATGCGCGCGGACTTCGATGCGGCTTTCCTTGCCCTCGCGCATCACGCCGCTGTCGATGGACAGTTCGAACTTCACCGGCGGCGAATCTGCACAGGCGACGGTCGCGGCCGAAGCGACGAGCGGCAGCGCCAGGGCGACGGCAGCGACAGCGCATCGGCACCACGGGACAGTCGGGTGGCTGGACATGAAAGACTCCGGATTTGCTGCGGAAAGGCAGCGTCAGCGCGTCTTTCGTTTTTCGGAGGCCTCAGGGATCATCCGGATCGGAATATTTCCGTCTGTCGCCACACCAGGCTCAACCCCCGATGCCGGTGCGAAGATGACCTCCGCACGACAGGTGTAGCGGCCCGTCGTGCCGGCGCCGCCCGGTGTCATTACCGTCATGTCCACCCTGCCGGCGCTACCCGGCGTCGCCACGAGGCTGGTAGCCCTCGTCACCGCGACGCTCGTCGTCGCATTCCCGCCGAACGCTACCGCCCTCGCGCCGTCGATGAAGCCGGTGCCTGCGACGGTGACCCGGGCGCGCTACGCCGTTGTCGCTACGCTCCTCGTCAGGACGACGGCGCAAGGCTTTGAACAGCCTTCAAGGAATGGGCTTCAACACGTCGCGAACACGAACGAGCAACGGCGATTCCGGCACCAGCCTGCCTTCGACGCCCGACAAAATGCCCGCAGCCAGTTTCGCCGCTTCGTCCCGGCGCCCCTGTGCCTGCAGCCATTCCGCGCGTGGCAAGCGCGCAAGCGCGATCCTCGGGTCGACCGGCGCATAGGTGCTGGCCGCCAAGGTCTCCACCGTTTCCATCGCCCCCGTGTCGCCATCGCGTGCGAGACGCAACAGGGCTTGCGCTTCCGCCAGACGAAAGGCCGACAGGGTATTAAAGCTGTCACGGTAACGAGCTGCTTCCACCAACAGGCCCTGCGCCTCGTCGAAACGCCGGCACGTTGTTGCCCAGCGCGCACGCATCACGCGAGTGTCGTTCAGATCGATATCATGCGGCGGCTTCTTCGCGGCATATCCGGCGAGTGCCTGCGCCAACGCCGCACCGGTCTCCTCGTCGCAACCCTTCCAGATCTGCAGCGTGCCCTGGTTGAACAGCATGAGCAGCGTGTTGTCGGCGTCGACGCCCCAGGCTTTCGTGGCGTCCACCACATTGCTGCGCGTCAAGGTTTCGGTGCGGACGAGATCGCCGGCGGCGGAAGCGACGAGTGCGAGATTGTTGTGCCAGATGATGAGCGCAGCGTCGGTCGCCGGAAATCGGCGCTCGGCGATCGCGAAAATCTCGTCGTACAGTGGCAGCGCTTCGAGCGGACGCCCGGACTTTTCGAGCATCGTCGCGTACTGGGCCAGGCACCAGGCCCCGGCCCTGCTGTCCAGAAGTCCCGCGCCCTTGCGCAGTTCCCGTGCGTGCCGGAACATCGGTTCGGCTTCGTCGAAGCGGCGCGCCAGCGTCATGATATTGGCCAGCGCTTCCAATCCCGATATCGAATCCTCGTCCGCTTCGCCGAGCAACTTGACCTGCAAGGCATTGGCTTCCCGCCGCAGCGCGATGGCCCGGTCGTAGTTCCTGCGACGGCGTTCGTTCCAGCTGTGTGAGCCCAAGGCCTCGATCAATTGCCGGCTGTCGGGCTTGAGCTGGCGCGTCAGCGCGACCACCTGCTCGAACACGGGCGCCGCTTCGTCGGGCTTTGCGTCGGCGAGCACCGCGGCGGCGGTGTTGACGAGTTCCAGCCGCAGCGGCGAATCGACAGCGGCATTGCTGTCGATCAGCCGCATCGCCTCGCGCACGTCGCCGGTCGAGGTATCACCGGCGTCGTATTTCATGTGCGCGCCGCTGCGACCGATCAGCATCTCTGCCAGCACCAGAGGCCGGTTCTGCGCGCGCTCCATCGTGATGGCCTTGTCGTACAGGGCCATCGCGTGATCGCGCTGTCCGATCACCAGCAGCACCTTGGCCAGCGCCGCCGACATCTGCGCCTGGACCGGCGGATCGTCTTTCAGATCGCGTTCGATCCGCGCCAATGCCTGATCGAGCAGGGTAGTGGTCGAGACCGTTCCGCTGCCGGTATCGGGGTTGGCACCTTCGAACACCGAGGTCAGGAACGCGGCGGTTTTGCGCGCCGCATCTTCCGAGGCGCGCGCTTCCAACTCGGCCTGGCGCGCGCGGTCGCGTTCGGCCATCAGCTGCCCGGTGAAAGCCGCCGACAAGGCCACGACGCCCGCCAGGATGGTGAGCGCCAATCCGTTGCGCCGCACGAAGCGCGATGCGCGGTATGCCGCCGTAGCGGGCAGGGCGCGCACGGGCCGATGTGCGCGCAGGCGGGCGAGGTCGTCGCATAGCGCGTCGACCGAGGCGTAGCGCGCGGCGGGTTGCTCGCGCGTGGCCATCGCGATGATGGCGCTGAGCTCGCGGCCGGGTTCGATGTCCGCCGCCCGGAGCATGTCGCCCAGCACGACGCCAAGGCTGTAGATGTCGCTGGCGACGCCGACGTGTTCGCCGCGTCGCTGCTCGGGACTGGCATAGCCCGGCGTGTAGCCGGACGACGTCGGGATCGACGCCGCCGCCTCGCCGTCGACGATGCGATCGGCCAGTTGCGCGATGCCGAAGTCGAGCAGCATCGGCTGGCCCTGTGCATTCACCAGGATGTTGGACGGTTTCAGGTCGCAGTGAACCACCAGTCGCTGGTGCGCGTGGCTGACGGCGGCGCAGGTGCGCACGAACAGGTCGAGGATCGCGGCACGGCCGGGTTTCTCCTCGCGGCAATAGCTGTCGGTGCGGGACCCGTCGACGTATTCCATCACCAGAAACGGTCGGCCCTGTGCGGTCGTACCGCCATCGAGCAGGCGGGCAATGTTCGGGTGAGTGAGATCGGCGAGCAGCTGTCGCTCGCGCGCGAAGCGGGTAATGGCTTCGTCGCGCGCCAGGCCATTGATGAATTTCAGCGCGGCTGTCTGCGAGTAGCTGCCGTCGCCGCGTTCGACGCGATAGACACGGCCCATGCCGCCGCGGCCGATTTCCTCGACGATGCGCCAGGCGCCGAACACCTCGCCGGGTTCGGGGTGCGGCGTGACGGCTTCTGGCAGCAAGGTATCGCGTGGGAAGCTGAGCGCCTGCGTGTGGTCGCGATCGCTGGCGGCGCACAATTGCAGGACTTCGGCGGCGAGTTCGGCGTCGGCACCATGGCGTTGCAGCACGCCGGCGCGGGCGTCCGCGCCGAGATCGACTACCGCTTCATAAAGGGTGCGCAGTTGCGCGTAGCGCTTGGCATCCATGGCTCAGGTTTCTTCTCCGATCGCCTTCAACAGCCACGAGCGCGCAAAGCGCAGGTCGCGCTTCACGGTCGGCACCGAGACGTTCAGCAGCGTGGCGATTTGCTCCTGTTCCATGCCGCCGAAATAGGTGAGGTGCATGACCTGGCCGCAGCGCGGGTCGAAGCGTTCCAGCTGCGTCAGCGCCTGCTCCAGCGAAAGCAGGTCGAAGGCCGCATCGGCGGCGTCGACGGAATCGAGGCGCGACAGGCTCATGCGGACGCGATTGCCGCCGCGCTTGTCCGTGGCGCGCGCACGTGCGTGGTCGACCAGGATGGCGCGCATCGCCAGCGACAAGGTGGCGAGGAAATGCGAGCGATTGGCGAAATCCATCGGCACTGGCAGCAGGCCGAGCACGGCCTCGTGCACGAGTTCGGTCGGCGAAAGCGTGGCGGATTGGCCGTGCCGGCCGATACGCTGCGCTGCGATCCGCCGCAATTCGGCATAGACCTGTTCAATGGCCGCCGTCAGCGCGCGCCCGTCGCCGTTTCGCCACGCGTGCAGCAGGCGGGTGAGATCGGAATCTGGCACGAACGATGGAACCGATGGCCCGACGCGCATCGCAACGAACTCCGGATAGGCCCGCCATTATGACGGTGCTTGCTGGCTGGTCGTCCAGTATTCGGACGAAAGCGGCAAGAGGCGTCGAAACCCATCGCATCGGCCGATCCCGGCCAGCACATGTCATACAGCACGCCGCGTTCCACTTGCCGAACGGTGTCGTGTTCTCGGGAAGTCCGGAGGATCACCGTGGCAGAATGCGGCCCTGTGGCACCTGGCCCCAAGACCGCGGGCAGGGCAGAGCATTGAAGGGGGGAGCAGCGATGCCGAGATACCTGATCTCGTTTGACGACGGATCGATGACGTTTCCCGAAGAGGATCTACCCGCTGTGGCCGAGGCGTCGCACGCCGTCGTGCGCGAAGCCAGAGAGGCCGGCGTCTGGATCTTCGGCGGCGGCATCCTGAGCCAGCAGGCGAGCATCGTCGCCGCCGATGGCTCGGTATGCGACGGCCCTTATCCGGAGACCAAGGCGGTCATCGGCGGCTTTTCGATCATCGAGGTGGCATCCCGGGACGAGGCGCTGGCGTGGGCGGCAAAGATCGCCTCATCCTGTCGTTGTGCCCAGGAAGTGCGCGAGATCATGTACGACCCGGAGTCCTGATTGCGGTTGCGCAGACCGCAAGCTTTCCGTCGCGCTTTTTATACAGTTTGCGAAGCGGGGCGTCTCGGCCAGGCGAATGAAGGCGGGAGGCGCGAGCACTTCGTCGGAGCAGCGTCTTTGTTGAACGGCGGGATGCGGCATGCCGGGAGATTGGCGCGAGCCTCACCCGGCAGTGCGCGACGACGGCAGACGCCGTCGTCGCGTTCTACAGAACGTCTACGATGCTACTTTGCCGTCGGACCCATGAAGCGGCCTTGCGAGTCGACTGTGCGCGGTGCGCCCCGATCGACCTGCTGCTGCAGCGCGCGCTCGTCGGCGTAATCGTCGAAGGTGGGCACCGCAGCGGTGCAGCTCGAGGGTGTTCGGTCGGCATCACCGAGTTCGCCATGCACGTCGTAGAGGCGCACGCGATCGTTGAGCGTCGCGGCCAGCCAGTTGCCGTCGCGCGACAATGTCAGCCGGCCGGCACCGAGCGCGCCGTTTCCCGTCCATCCGAACGGGTAAGGGTCGATGGTCGCTATCCGCGCCAGCGTCTGGGCGTCATACAGCACAATCCCTTGCTGCGTGGGGGTCGCGGTGAAGGCATAGCTCGCCGTGACGATGCGGCTATCGTCGGGCGCGAACGCGGCGGCCACCGGACCATGATTGGCATACGCACCGATCGTTCCGGTTTGCGACAGATTCGTGCCCTGGCGCTGGTAGAGAAACGCGCCGGCGTAGGTCGGCACGATCAGACGGCTTCCGTCGCTGTTCGCGGCGATCTCGAACACGAACCAGTTCGTGTTGGCCGATGCGCCGACGTTGCCGCTGGCCGCCTCCAGCACGTGCACGGGGCCGCTGCTGATGTTCGACTCGGCCAGCGCAGTAGTCTGCCCGTTGGCGCTGGCTGCGAGCATCGTGTTCTGCCGCACTGAGCGCACCTGTGTCAGCGCGCCAGTCGCAACGGCGTAGCGTCTCAGCGGCGTCCAGCCAGAACCACCGTAGGTGCCGCTGATGAGCAGGCTCGAATTGCCCTCCCAGGACACCATGTAGCTACCGCTTTCGCCGAACTCGGCGGGATAGGAAACGATGCGAGGCGCGCGCTGGCCGAACTTGTCGAACAGGAACACACGGACGTTTCCGTTGACGACACCGCCATTTGCAACGGCCACATAGCGTCCGTCCGGGGACGCATCCACCCCGTATAGCTGCTGACCCAGCGCCAGCGGCGGATACTGGGTGCAACGGGAGAGATCGTAGCGATGCAGCTGGGCTCCGCTGGTGACGTAGAGCAGATTGCCGTCGAACGCATGGTCCTTGGCGTTGGTGATGAAAAGATCCACATACGTCGCGGCATTGACAGAGCCGATACCCGTGGCTGCAACAGCCACGCACAGCGCGATCAGTTTCTTCATGCGGTTTTCCTTCCGTCGGACGTGATTGAGTGCTTGCACGAGAACGCGGGAACTCGTCTCATCGAGCCGGTCAATGATGACGGGGAGCTGTAGCAAATCGTGCGACTGCCGGCCGATACGAGCACGAAATCACGGGTCGGCCGAATGCCGCTCAAGTTCGGTTGGCGTCACTTGTCGCTGCCGGTCCGACATCCGGATGCGGCGCTTGCCCGAGCACACGCGTGCATTGGCGTCGGTACGGTCGCTGATATAGGCTCGCGCCCCCACTTCGGTCCATTCCAGGCAATTTCCATGCAGGATTCGGGTGATATCAGGTTGCAGCGCGCGATGGCTGCGGTGAGGGACGAGCAGACCTTGCGCGGTCGCCTCGAGGAGATCGTCCGGCGCAAGGGGCTGCAGGAGGTGTGCGTCGGCGTGGCCGTCGACGGTCGCGAGCTGACCCTTTCGGCAGGCGCCGCCGAGGGTGGCGGCGTCGACGCGACGGCGGCGAGCGACGTTCCGGTTGCCGCGGGATGCCTCGCCAAGTCGTTGACGGCGACCCTGGTGGACGAAGCGGTCACCGCGGGACGCGTCGGCTGGACCGATGCCGTCGCTGACATGCTGGCCCGCGACACGCACAGTCGTCGACATCTTGCCGGAATCACCGTGCGTCATCTGCTCGATCACGCGCACGGGCTCGATGCGTCGACGGTCCATGGCGTGCCGAGAACAGACGACGGTTTCATCGACGTCGAGCGACTCTGCGGTGCGCTCGGCCCGCAGGCGTTGTTCACGCCGGGGCGGATGTACAGCTACAGCCACGTCGGCGCGTGGCTGGCCGGCGCGGTACTCGAGAGCGTCGGCGGCGTGCGCTACGTGACGCAGCTGCGCGAGCGGCAACTGATCTGTGACGCGAGCTACGACGAATCCGGCGCGATCTGTCCCGCGACCGGCGCGGCCCTGACGCTGACCCTCGCGCAATGGCTCGGGTTCGCGCAGCGCTGTCTTTCGCAACTCCAGCCTCGGCAGGACGGTAGCCGCGACGTCATGGCGTTGCCTGGCTGGCATCCGACCGAGCGTTCGATCTGGCGCGGCTGGAAGTGCTATGGCGACGGCTGGCTCGGGCATAACGCCAACCTTTCCGATCGTTCCGCGATGCTGCGCATCAACCCGGGCGAGCAGCTGGCGATCGTCGTCTCGGCGAGCGAGGCGAATGGCGCGGTTTTCGCCGCCTCGGGCGTGTTCGGCGATTTGCTGCCGGAGTTCCGCAACCTGCGGCCGCCACGGCTGCTGAAAGCTGACGAGGTGGCCGGCCTGTCCGTACATGATCATGTTGGACGCTACGTCCAGGCGCGGACCGCGGTCGACGTGACGCTGGACGCTCAGGGCGTCCTGCAACTGCAGGTCGGCGAGCGCGACCAGGAGACCGGGCCGGCGAGCCGGCTGCGCGCGGCGGACCGCGGCGTGTTTGTCGCCGAGTCGCGCGGCAATCCCGAATTCCAGTTCGTACAGTTCATCGCGCATGATGCGTCGTCCGGGTCCGCGTACCTGTGGAACGGCCGGCAGATATGGAGGCGGGAATCCGCTGTGCGCTGACGCATTCCGTTGGCAGAGATTCTGTAGGAGTCCGAGGAAGGCGCGCCCGCCTACGGTGGTGCCTTAGGGAATGCTGCACGGTGCGCATGCCGCCTTCACGTAGACCGTCATGGTCTGCTCGAGCCCGGTGCACCGACGTCTCGAACGACGCTGGAGTGACCTGGCAATGCGGCGTGTAGTGAAGCGTCGATTGTCCGGTGCCACCGATGCCGGTGATGACGAAGTGGCGCGCGTCGCTCACCGGTAGATTTCGTAGCGTTTGTGAGGGATACGACCGGCCCGCAGTCCTCACACCCCTTCTACTGCCTAGTGCGGCCGCCGATACGGTCGCCCCGGCGCGCGCCGCTCCGTCGTGCCGCCTCGACGTGGTGTCTGCTACGCCTTCGCCGTCGCTGAGGTCCGCGGCGCGCATCAGGACGGCGTCTCGGCGGCCTTGCTGCGAACGGGTGTGAGACAGGCGAGCCCGGGGATTCTGCGCTGACCGGCGTGCCGGGTCTCGGCATGTCCGGTGGAGCGTGCAACCCGTGGTGCGGCCTGCGAACAATCCGCGCACCTGAGAAGAGCATGACGACATTCGCGCCCTGTCTCCCCGCGCTGCTGGCTCGCCGCGCGACCGTTTGGTTGACACAGGTGCGCCGCATTGATAATTGTCGACGTCTGACGGGAGGCAGGGCCGAGGGGGCATCTGCAGCAGGGGCTCGTCGCACGCGAAGTGGGCGCGGAGCAGTGGGGATCGCGCGAGCTGGAGCCGGAACGGCGCGCTGCGTTTCCGCCGACGGGGGAGCTTTCTCCGCGGTGTCCGCCGATCAGTCAATCATCGACCGGCAGACACCATCGATCGGGCTACCCTGAGTGGATACTGCGACACCGGACTTGCCGCTGCTTCCGAACTTTCCCGTGCGCGGACCGCGCCTTGTTCGCGCGGCCTCGCCGCTGCATCGTTCGCCCGGCGGGATCTCCGCCGCCGCGCTGGCGGCGTTCGAACATCTGTGCCGGTCGGACGACGCCGACGTGTTCGCCGGACTTCACGCCGCGTTCGTGCTGCTGCTGGCGCGGTGTAGCGGCGAGCGGGACATTGCCGTCTGCACGCCGATCATCGGCACGGCGGTCAACTGGATCTTGCACAGCGATCTCGCGCGCGCGCCGACGTTCCGTTCGCTGCTCGCTCAGAGCCGCGACACCGTTCGGGACGCGCAGACGCGTTCTTCCGTCCGGTTCGCAGGCGTGGAAGCGCTGTCGCAGCCGGGTAGTGACGATCGCCATACGCTGCTCTTCCAGCTCGATCTCGTGCAGCGGGAAATCCGCCAGACAGGTGGCGGCGCCGACATTGTTGGCGACTTTGCGTTGTGCGCATCGCGGACCGCGGACGGGTTGTCTCTGGAGTGGGTCTACGCGAGCGATCTCCTCGAGGCCTCGACGATCGCGCGGATGGCGCGGCGCCTGGAAGTTCTCATCGACGCGGCGACGGCCGACCCCGACGGCGACCCGTGGCGCCTGCCGCTGCTCGACGCCGCCGAACGGCAGCAGGTGCTGTACGGCTTCAATGACACGGCAGCGCCGTTCCGGTCGCGCACGCTGAATGAGCTTTTCGCCGAGCAGGTCGCGCGAACGCCGGATGCGATCGCACTGGTTTCTCGCGATGCACAGCTCAGTTTCGCCGAGCTCGATCGGCGGGCGAACCGGCTCGCCCATTACCTGCGCGCACAAGGCGTGCGCGCACAGAGCCTGGTCGCGGTGTGCCTGGAGCGCTCCTCGTACCTGGTCGTCGGCCTGCTGGCGATTCACAAGGCCGGCGGCGCCTACGTGCCTCTGGACCCGCAATACCCGAGCGAGCGACTCGATTTCATGGTCGCCGACAGCGGTGCGGCCTGGGTCCTCGCGCAGTCGGGGACGCTGGCCCATCTGAATGCACACGCCGCGCGGATCACGCTCGACGATCCCGATTTCCAGCGTCTGGTGATGTCGTTTCCGGACGAAGCGCCGCCGCCATTGCCGGGGCACGCCGCCGATGCGCTCGCCTACATCATCTACACATCCGGCTCGACGGGCCGGCCGAAAGGCGTCTGCATCGAGCATCGTCAAGCCGCGGCGCTGATCGGCTGGGCGCAGAGCGTCTACGACGCCGACGCGCTGTCCGGCGTACTCGCGGCGACATCGATCTGCTTCGACTTGTCCGTGTTCGAGCTGTTCGTGCCGCTGTGCAGTGGTGGACGCATCGTGCTGGTCGAGAATCCACTGGATTTCGAGGGGATAGCGAACGCACCGGAACTGCGCCTCATCAACACCGTGCCGTCCGCCGTAAAGGCGCTGCTCGAGGAAAACGCGATTCCCTCGAGCGTGCGAATCGTCAACCTCGCGGGAGAACCGTTGCCCGAGGCGCTCGTCAAGGAAATCTACCTGCGTACGCCGGCCGAGGCGGTGTACAACCTTTACGGCCCATCCGAGGACACGACGTATTCCACCGTCGCCCTGATCGGGCGCGACAAACCGGGCGCGCCGTCGATCGGCAAGGCCGTATCGAACGGGCAGGTGTACGTACTCGACCGGTTCCTCGAGCCGGCTCCGGTCGGTGTCGTCGGCGAAGTCTATTGCGGCGGCGCAGGCGTCACGCGCGGATACTGGAATCGTCCGGATCTCACGGCAGAGCGTTTCATCGCCGATCCGTTCCTGGACGTTCCCGGAGCGCGGCTCTACAGGACGGGCGATCTTGCACGCTGGACGGAAGAAGGTGAGCTGGAGTTCCTCGGCCGTGCCGATTTCCAGGTCAAGGTGCGCGGGCTGCGCATCGAACTCGGCGAGATCCAGGCGCGTCTGCTCGACATGGACCTCCTCGAGGAGGCCGTCGTCACGGTGCGCGACGACGGGCGCGGCGACAAGCAGCTGCTGGCGTACGTGGTTCCCTTCGATGCGACGATGCCGCAGTCGGAGTTGTTCAGCGCCTGCCGAAGCCATCTCGCCGAGCAACTGCCGGACTACATGATCCCGTCCGTCTTCGTGGCGCTCAAGGCGCTGCCGCTGACACCCAACGGCAAGATCGACCGCGCGGCACTGCCGCCGCCGCCGGAAAATCCCGCACCCGACTATGTGGCGCCCGAGTCCGACCTCGATGTGCGTCTCGCGCGGCTGTGGCAGGACGTGCTGCAACTGCCGACGGCGGTCAGCATGAAGGCGAATTTCTTCGACCTGGGGGGGCATTCGATTCTGGCGATGCGACTGCTCGGCCGCGTGCGCCAGGAACTCGACATCGTGGTGCATCCGAAGAACCTGTTCTCCGGAGCGACGCTCGAAGACTTTTCCCGGCTGGTGGCGCAAGGCGGTGAACGCGCGCCACCGCCGCTTCGTCGTGCGACCGACCGCGTCGACGTGCCCGTGTCCTTCGTTCAGCAGGGGATATGGCTCATCGACGAGCTGGACGGCAGCACCGCGCAGTATCACGTGCAGCTGAGATTCCTGCTGGAGGGCGAACTCGATCTACGCGCGCTGCGCGGCGCGATCGACGCCGTCGTGCGACGTCACGAAAGTCTGCGCACCGTTGTCGTGCTGCGTGACGAACAGCCGGAGCTGCGCGTACTGGATACGGTCGACGTTCCGTTCCTCGAGATCGATCTCTGCGGACAGTCGCGCGCCGCGCAGGCAGCCGAGATGGAGCGGATCGTGCGCGGCGATGCGCTCGCGCCGTTCGCGCTCGACCGCGATTCGATGCTGCGCGCGACGCTGGTGCGGGTGGAAGTCTCGCGCTACGAGCTGCTGCTGACGACCCACCACATCGCGACCGACGGATGGTCGCTCGACGTGTTCGTCGCGGAACTGGGCGCCCAGTACGGCGCGCAGCTCGGCGGGCATGAAGCCGCGTTGCCGCCGCTTCCGTTGGAGTACACCGACTTCGCCATCTGGCAGCGTGCGTGGCTGAAGAGCGAGGTACTCGAAGAAGAATCGCGCTACTGGATGCGCCAGCTGGCCGACCTTCCTCTCGTGCACCAGCTGCCGCTGGACCGGCCTCGCGGCGCACAACAGGATCTGGCCGGCGCCGTACTGCGCACGAGAGTGCCCGCGGCCGTGATGCGGGCGTTGAAGGATTTGTGCCGCGACGAGCGGGCGACGCTCTACATGGGCCTGCACGCCGCGTTCTCGGTGCTGATGTCGCGCTACAGCGGCGAAGAGGACATCGTCGTCGGGTCGCCTGTCGCCAATCGCGCACAGCCTGAGCTCGCGACACTGATCGGGCTTTTCACCAATACCGTTGTCCTGCGCAGCCGGGTGTCGGAGGCATCGACATTCCTCGATCTGCTGAGGCAGAGCCGCCAGGTCGTGCTGGATGCCTACGCGCACCAGCATGTGCCGTTCAACTATGTCGTGCAGCGGCTGCAGCCCGAGCGGGTCCTGAGCCATACGCCGCTGTTCCAGGTGATGCTGTCGCTGCAGGACACCGGCCGCACGCCACTCGACCTGCCTGGCGTCGCCGTGACCGCGCGCCCGATGCATGTCGAGCTCGCGCTCGTCGAACTCATGCTCGAGGTGACGGAGAACGCCGATGGTCTGCAGCTCGACTGGATCTACCGGCGC
The DNA here is from genome assembly GCF_032229445.1 of Tahibacter sp. Classification (NCBI taxonomy): domain Bacteria; kingdom Pseudomonadati; phylum Pseudomonadota; class Gammaproteobacteria; order Lysobacterales; family Rhodanobacteraceae; genus Tahibacter; species Tahibacter sp. The sequence goes on along the minus strand of NZ_JAVTWC010000068.1, from coordinate 24,247 downwards.
GAGCTGTTCGACGCATCGACGATCGAGCGCATGGCGCGGCACTTCGACAACCTCGTCCGGGCCGCAGTCGCGCAGCCGGGGCGGGACGTGCGCAAGCTGCCGCTGCTCGACCCGGCCGAGCGCGGGCCGCTCGACGATGTGCGCGCGTATGTGCTGAACGACGAGCTCGAGCCCCAGCCGGCCGGCGTGACCGGCGAGTTGCACATTGCTGCGATGCACGGACATCCGGGCGCCGGGCCGTCGAGTGACGACCATTACGTCCGCGACCCGTTCAGCACCGATCCGGCAGCCCGGTTGTACCGGACCGGAAATCTTGTGCGCCGGCTCGCGAATGGCAGCCTTGAGTTCGTCGGCCGGCGCGACGGCGGGAGCGCGCCGCGCGCGACGCGCGCCGAGCAGGTCGAGACGACGTCGGGGGACACGACGGCACGGCGTGCGACCGCCGCACCGCAGACCGCCGCAGAGAAGGTTCTGCACGAGATCTGGGCGCGGCTGCTGCAGCAGGACACCGTCGACATCGACCTGAACTTCTTCGCTGCCGGCGGCAACTCGCTGCTCATGATGCGGATGATCCATGGCGTCCGCGAACGCATCGGTGCGCGCATCAACATCAAGGACGTCTTCCAGCATCCGACCATCCGCCGCCTCGCGACAGCGCTGGACGGGCGGACCGACGTCGACGACCGGCTGCCGAACCGGCTGCGCGAGGGGCACGAGAGCAATAAGTCGGCGCTTTCGCTGAGCCAGTTCCGCATCTGGTACGTCGAACAGATTCGCGCGAGCAACGAGCACAACATCCCGTTCACCGTCGCGCTGCGTGGCACTATCGACGCGGCGCTTCTCGAGCGCGCGCTGAACGGCATCGTCGCGCGCCACGACATGCTGCGCACGGGCTTCCTGCTCGACGGCGACGCTCCGGTGCAGCTCACGCACTCGTCGCTCGCGTTGGCACTGGAGTACCGCGACCTCGCCGCGCTGCCGCCGGCCGACATCGCGACGACCGCGCAGGTGCTCGCCGTGGGTCACGCGACGCGCCGGTTCGACATCCGGCGGCCGCCGCTGATCGCCGCGATGCTGATCCGGGTGGCGGCTGCCGAATACCGCCTGCATCTGAACTTCCATCATCTGATCTTCGACGGCTGGTCGTTCGCGATCTTCTTCGACGAGCTGATCGCGGCCTACGAGGCGCTGGTGGGCGGTACGGAGCCGGATTTGCCTGCGCTTTCCCACGGCTACCTCGATTTCGTGCGCTGGCAGCGGCGTTGGCTGCAGAGCGAAGAGGCGCAGGCGCAGGCGGCGTTCTGGCGCGACTATCTGCAAGGTTGTCCGGAACATCTGACGCTGGCGCGCAAAGGCGCATGGCCGGTCGACGACGACGACGCGCCGTCACGGGTGTCCGCCCGCCTGGACGCGGCGACGCGTGAACGCCTGCTGCAGTTGGCGCGCGACCGGCAAGGCACGTCGTTCAGCGTGCTCTACAGCGCGTTCGCCCTGCTGCTCGGGCGCCTCGCCGGTCAGCACGACCTGGCCATCGGCATTCCGGTCAGCGGACGCCACGTGCGCGCTGCGCACGGCGTGATCGGCAACTTCCTCAACAACGTCCCGGTGCGGTCGCGCTGGCAACCGCAACAGGCGTTCGGCGACTATCTCGCCGGAGAAATCCGCAATCTCGAACAGGTGCTCTCGAACCAGGACTATCCGTTCGAGAAGATCCTCGAGCTGGCACCGCACATGCGGAACACTGACACCACGCCGGTGTTCCAGGTGTTCTTCAACATGCCGAGCCTGCCGCGCAGTGCCGATCCGAAACGCTTCGACGCGGCGCTGGAAGCGTCGACCGAGATCGAGCCGAAGTTCGACCTGACCATGTACGTGCAGGACGACGGCGCAGGCATCACGCTCACCTGCCACTACAAGCGCGAGACGTTCTCGTCCGCGGCCGTCGCCCATCTGTTGCAGCAGTACGTGTTCCTGCTCGAACAGGTGGCGACCGACGCTCAGCAGCCGTGCGGCGCGTATTCGCTGCGCCCCGATACGCCGGAAGAGGGCGGCGGATATCCCGAACCGCAGCGCTACTGGCTCGGTCCAGTACACGAGATCTTCCGCCGGCATGCGCTCGAACGTCCACATGCAACCGCGATCGTCGAGCATGCGCAACAGTGGAGCTACGGCGAACTGCTCGCCGCCTCGTCCGCCCTGGCGCAGTCGCTGCGGCAGGAGGGCGTCGGGCAGGGCCACGTCGTGGCCATCGTCGCTGCGCGCCGCGCCTGTCTCGTCGTAGGCGTCATGGCGGCCCTGCAGACCGGCGCCGCGTTCTCGCTGCTCGATCCGGAATATCCGGTCGAGCGCGTGTGCCTGCTGGTCGACATCATAAAGCCCGCGTGCGTGCTCTTTGCTGGCGAGCGCTCGCTGTTTCCGTCGACGCTGAGCGGGCGACTGGAGGCCGCGGCGGTGTGCCGGTATCTGCCGGTGGCCAAGGACGCGCACGATACTAGCGGGCACGAAGGCTTCGTGCCGGCGAGCGTGGAGCCACAGCAACTCGCGTGCGTGACGTTCACCTCAGGGACGACCGGCGTTCCCAAAGCCGTCGCCGGCACGCACATCGGCATTGCCGGCTATCTCGCGTGGGTGCCGGACTGGCTGCAACTGTCGCAGGAGGATCGCTTCAGCCTGTTGTCGGGCCTGGGCCACGATCCACTCCAGCGCGACATGTTCACGTCGCTGTGCATCGGCGCGACGCTGGTCGTTCCGGAGCCGGAAGTCATCGTGCCGCAGCGCCTCGCGCAATGGCTGACACACAATGCGATCACCTTCGTGCACCTGACGCCGGCAATGGCCGAGATCCTGTGCACGACCGACGCAACGCGTTTTCCGAGCCTGCGCGTGGCATTCGTTACGGGCGACAAACTCGGTGACGCGACCGTCGCGAAGCTTCGGGGCTTCAACAGCGCGCTGCGCGTGCTCAACTCGTACGGCACCACGGAAACGCAGCGCGGCACGACGTATTTCGAGGCGTCCGGCGCGCGCCACCAGAGCGGTCTCGTGCCGGCCGGCGAGGCATCGCCGGATACGGTCATCCGCGTGCTCAACGCGATGGGGACGCCCTGCGGACTTTCCGAAGTCGGTGATCTCTTCGTGGAGAGTCATGCACTGTCGCGTGGTTATCTCAACGATGCGCAACTCACAGCCGAGGTCTTCAGCGAACTCGGCGACGGGCTCAGGCGCTATCGCACCGGCGATGTCGGCTGCCGCTTGCCGGACGGCACGATCCTGCTGCTCGGACGCAAGGACAATCAGGTCAAGGTACGTGGATTCCGCGTCGAGATCGGCGAAATCGAGGCGCACGCGCGCAGCCTGGGCGCGGTGCGGGACGCGGCCGTGGTTCCTGTGCGGCGTCAGGGCGACGAGTCGGCACTCGTGGCCTACGTGGTGCCGGCCGGCGGCACGGACGACGAGCGCAGCTTGCGCGCGGAGGTGCTCGCGCACCTCGGCGCAAGCCTGCCGCCGTACATGGTGCCGGCGGCCGTCGTGGTCCTGTCGCGCCTGCCGCTGACGCCGAACGGAAAGCTTGACCGACGTGCGCTGCCCGAGCCTGCGTGGGACGACGCCGTGGGATCCGTGGCGCCGCGCGACGACCTGGAGGCTGCAGTGGCGTCGATCTGGGCCCAGGTGCTGGGTCTCGAGCGCGTCGGCGTTGAAGACAATTTCTTCGCGCTCGGCGGCCACTCCATGCTGATGGTGCTTCTGCTCGTCCGGATCCAGGAGCGCTTCGGGTCGGACACCGACGTCGGCCGCATCCTGTCGTGCAGCACGGTCGCTGAGCAGGCGCGCGTATTGTCGGAGTCCGGTGCATGAATCGGGGCGCGCCGGCGGCGAGCCGAAACAGGCCGAGGAGATACTGATCCATGCCCCACGCATTCGGCATCCTCGCACCGAGCTATGTGCTCGGCGAGGAGGAACTGAAGGTCGATTCACTCGCCAGCCGCAAGTCCGTGCTGGAACGCTACAAGATGCCGGACCGGCACGAGCTATGGGGCTGGGACTGCTACCGCAAGACGCATCGCAGCCGCACCGAACTCGCCCATGAAAGCGTGAACGCTACGCTGGCGCGCGGCGGAGTCCCCGCGTCGGACATCGATGCGCTGATCGTCTGCTGCGGCGACGGTTTGAACTACTACGCGCAGAACCGGTTCGTCAGCGAGTTGTCGGAGCGCCTCGATCTGCGCTGCGATTTCGTCACCTGGATCGGCGGCGCGGGGTGCGCATCGCCGTTCTCGGCGGTGAAGATCGCGCGGTCGCTGGTGCGGGGCGATGCCTACCGCAATGTTCTCGTCATCACGGTAGACAAGGTGGACGACGACGCGGCGCGCTTTCAGCGCTACGGCGTGTTCAGCGACGGTGCGTGCAGCTTCGTCGCGCGCGGCACGGATGACGCCGTCGATTTCGCTGTAGTCGGCGCCGAGGTTTCGACGTCGCTGTCGTCGCTGCGCAACGGCGGCCAGGACCTCGCACAGAAATGCCAGCTGATCCAGACGGTGTTCAAGCGCCTCGCCGGTGCAGAGACGTTTCCGTTCGCCGGCAGCGCATTCTTCGGCAGCAACGTCTTCATTCCGATCCAGCAGCTGGAGCTGTCGGTCATGCCTGTCAAGGGCCTGGTCGCGTACCGGCGCAACACCGCGCGCTACGGACACTGTTCCGGCGGCGACCCGTTCATCAACCTGGTCGACTTCTACTCCGACGCAGACGCCAGCTCACCGACGACGTCCGTCATGGCCTCGAGCGCGTACGGGCACTTTGGCGCGATCCTGCTGGAGCAGGTACGCAGAATCAGCCCTGGGGCGTGAGCCGTGACGACAGCGCGGCCTGCAGCACGACGGCCACATCGGCGATCGAACGACACTGGAACACCTCGATGATCTCGTCCGGATCGAGCGCAACGTCGAGCGCCTCCTGGACGTTCGAGAGCGCCATGACGAGTCCGAGCGAATCGACGAGCTGCAATACTTCGGTCTCGCGGGTCGCCGTCGCCGCGTCGGCGGATACCGCCGACAATGCGTCGATGACAATGCGTTCCAGGGCTTCGATGTCGGCGGACGGCGGGTTCATCGGCGCAGCGTAGCATGACCGTCCGCCGATCCGGTCGGCCGGATTTCCTTGTTTGTGTATGGAGAATGCGATGAATGCCGTCGACCCCCGGACTCCGCTGCAGATCGTCGTGACGTCGGATGCGGGCGAGATCGACATCGACGCACTCGTCGCGCTCAGCGACAACGCATGGCGCCGCAATTACGACGGCAAGGTGCGCGTCGTGTACGACGCCGACTACTACGAGTGGCTGCTCGGCGGCAGCGACTGGTTCGCCGCACTCGCGCTCACCGGTGACGGCAAGCCGGTTGGTTTCATCGTCTCGCTGCTGCGTACATTGAACTGCGGCGGCGAGCGGTTTCCCGCCGCGTACACGACGGCCTGGGCCGTCGATCCGGCATATCGCCGCACCGGCGTTTCGCTGCGCCTGTGGCAGGCCAATCGCGAGACGATCCGGGAGCGCGGATATTTTGGCGTCGCCGCGGCGCACGGCGGATATTCCGGGACGCGCGCAGGCGTCGTCTTTCGCGAGCCGGCGGAACGGCGCGGCGTGGCTACCGTGCTGCAGAGCGGAGCGATCTGGAGCCGGGCGCTGACGGGCAGGGCACCGCCACCGGCGCAGCACGCGCCGATGGGAATGCGGCGACTTTGCTTCGTCGACGGCCCTTACGAGATCGAAGACCAGGACGCCCCGGTCGATCGTGCAACGTTCGAGCAGCTGGTCGCGTCGAACGCCCGGCTGGCGTTTGCGCCGTCGCAGAATTTCGCGCAGATCTATTTCAACAGCGAGCTGACACGTTCCGGCACCATGTGGCTCGAGCCCACTCGCGGCATGCGCTGTGCGGTGGGTTTCTCGATATTCATGCTCGCGCTCGACGAAGCGGAAATCGGCCTGGTCGGGCGCATCCAGTTCTTCCTGTCGTTCGGCTGCGACGACGAGCGCAAGGAGATCGCGCTCGAAGCGATGTCCGGCTTCCTGCACCGCGCCGGCTGCTCGTCCGTTTCGCTGGTCGATCAGCATCAGATCGCGCATGCGACGCTCGAACGCTGCGGTTTCGTCAGGACGCCGGACGAGGTGACGTTCAGTCTCTGGTCGCGTGAACCGCTGGCCGCCCCCTTCGACGATCTGTCGCCCTGCTCGCTCGATTGGCTGTAGAGGCTCGGTTTGCCGATGGCCTGCAACGGCTGAATCGTTTTCGCTTTTGCCCCCGAGTCGAGGGGTGAAGAGTGATCGCTCAGAACCACCGGTTCTGATCGCTCTGAACGCCCAACGGGCCGGGTGAAGTGTGATCGTTCAGAACCACCGGTTCTGATCAGTCTGAACGCGCAACGGGCCGGGTGAAGAGTGATCGTTCAGAACCACCGGTTCTGATCGCTCTGAACGCCCAACGGGCCGGACCGGCCACGGGGGAGCGTTTGGCGGGGTCGTGGAGATTGGCTGCACGGCCCAGGGGCGGTACTCCGGGAACCTTGTTCAGAGCTTCCCTAAACCTCGAACACGAGGCCGGTCATCGCCCCGCGCGCCGAGTTGATCGGGCCTTCATGCTCATCGGGGAGAATTCGCAGGTAAGTGCCGCCGAAGACGTCGCCGAAGCAGAATCCGCCCCAGATGGCCTTGCACGGTGCGTATCCTTCGTCGCCCCACTGATAGGCGAAGGTGCGCGGCTTGAAGAATTCCTGCGCGATCCAATCGCCTTCGTCGAGCGCCATGCGGATGGCTTCCTGCCACTGCGCTGCTGACGTGCTTTCGCCCATGAAAACCTGATCGCCGCCGTATCCGTGACTCTTCTTGAGTACGAGTTCGCGCTGGTTGGAACGCAGCAGGTCGGGCAATCGGCCACGGTGTTCGCGGAAGACGACCTCGCTATCCACAACTTCGCGCGTCCACGGAATGTAGCGGCGAATGGACTCCCTGTCGTCTTCGTCGTAGAGATCGGAATCGAGTGCCTGCGACAGGAGCGCCAGGTTACGCTTGCTGCCGAAATAGCCCGAGACCGGCGTGTTGAAATAGCTGATACGCCCGCGTTTGAAGGCGAGGACGAAACGCGCGGGGTAGAACTTGTAGCGCAGGTATTCCCAGACGGCGTGCAGTCGCACGTCGCCACAGTACAGGTCGCCGTCGCGCTCCCGGATATCGCGCGCGCCGCACCGCACGAGCGTGCCGCGCGCGCCGCCGCCGACGTTGGCCAACGCCTCGTGAAATACCGCTTGCGGAAGATCGTTGCAGCCGGCGAAGGCCGGCTGGTCGCCGTCGGAGACGACGGCGACGTTGACCGTGTCGGAAGCGATGCCGGCATCGAGTGTTGCGCGGATGACGTGCTCGAAAAGCGTGAGCATGCAGCGCTGCGGTCTGGGCTGGATGCCGGTTGCCGCGACGAAGCGCGAATACGCGTGGGAGTGCTGGTAGATGTCCAGCATGAACTCGGTTTCGATGCCGCCCAGGCTACCGAACGGATTGATCTCGACGCACTTGAAACCGGACTCGCTGTCGATGAGGTCCGCGCGCCCGATCGCGATGTCCAGTCCGTGCGGTGGCGTGAGCAGCATCGACGCGAGTTGGGGCGGCTTGATCTGGTAGTAGTCGGTGATCTTCGCGACGTCGTCGCCGAAGATCGTGCCCGGGATCGAGCGCATCAGCCTGAACATGGAAGTCGTCGCGCGCGCGATCTCCTGCTGCTGTGCCGACGAGATGAAGGTGGGCCAGCATTGCACAGGATAGTCGGTGTGGAATCCGGTCACGTCCACTGGCCGCGCGGCATCCGGGTTGCGATCGACAAATTCGAGGAAGCGCGCCCCTGTCGGCGACATTTGCGCCGCGCGATCTTTGAAGTGGCTTGGAATCATGGATCCTTCCGATTTGGAATCATGGGTCCTTCCGATCAGGCGGGATGACGAGCGGCGGGCGGGGCGGGCGTCCGCGTCAACCCTGCTTTGCCGCCCGGTAGTCTGTGATTCCGGTCTCGATGGCGCGGACAAGGTCTACGACCAGCATCGACTGGTACATTTCGAGGATGTGCTCCGGGGAGAACTCCACGTCGTACTCGGATTCGGCGCGCGCGACCACGGCGGTCAGGCCGAGCGAATCGAAACCGATATCGCCGAGATCCGTATCCGGCCCGATAGTGTCGCGCTCGAGGTCGTACCCGGACTGCAGCGCCTCGAGCACCAGCGTTTGCACGGCGGCGGTCAGATCCATGAGCTAGTTCCTGTATGTTTTGTCGTCAGAGATTGTCCGCGCAGCACACGCAGCGCTGGCGCGTCGGAATTCACGGCGGCGAACTTCTCCGCCTGGGTGGCGCAGAACGTGACCGCGGTCGATACGCAGCGAGTGGGGCATGCAAGGGTTTGCGATTGAGGTGCGCCTTTCGAGCGTGCGCGTCGCAGTTGCGCAACTCGTCGCCGGCCAATACCGCGACCCGTAGGCCCAGGCCGAAGGGTTCCTTGAAACACCTCTGCTGTACGAAGCGGTCGCGCAGCGTGCGCCGTCTGAGGGCGCTGTCCTGATGAGGGCGTCGTGAGCGGGGCGCCGAGCACCTTCATCGCCGGCCCGTGCAGCGGCGCCGCAGCATGCGGTCGCGCAGCGCGCTGCGGTTGGTGACTTACGGAGAAAACGAAATCCCGATGGTTGCCCAGCAACGTGCTCAGCTGATCGACGCGGGGGCTCTGCAGTGCAGTGCGTCGGGTAGGGATGCGCAACGTAGGAAGTACCCGGCATACCGACCGGCCACGCCGTGGCTGGTTGGCTCGACAGGTCCGGAGAATACGGCTGAGCATAGGCCCCCGATCCTTGCGTGTGGCTATTCCCTCGTCGGCCGCAGGCCCGAATGGCATCGGGCAGGTCCGCATGTCGCCGCAGTTGCCTTGGACAGAGCGGTCGCATTTGCGGACACGATCTGATCATCGCATCGGAAGGATGTCAACGACGCGTTCGGGATGTCGCGGCGTACTACTCGGTGCGCAGGCTCAGGGGACGCATGTCGGTCCACGTGGCGTTGACGTAGGCGAGGCAGGCTTCCTTGTTTCCGGTCGTGCCGGTTTGTCGCCATCCCGGTGCTGGGGCTTTTTCCAGCGGCCACAATGAATACTGCTCTTCGTGGTTGACCAGCACCTGATACTGTCGGTCTGCCTCGTTTTCCGCGCTCACTGAGTATCCCCCCGTTGGATTACATCGCTTCCTCGGCGACGCTTTTCTCGGGCTGGTCCGTTGCCTGCAGGAACCGGCGCCCGATGTTGTCACTATTGCGCGTTGCCACTATCGTTGAACAGTGACGCATGATGATAGCGGCTGCATTGTTAGGAGTATATAAGTAACTATCCCGGCGCGAACCGTCGCAGTCCGCTGCTCGAAGCCGGTGTGACTGCAGCGCGTGGGAGACGGCAGTGGCGCTCGCATGCGCGCCACTAATCGCGCATCATGAACGGCGGTAGGGGGCAAGTCTCGCTGCACGACGACAATCAGGGGTTTATCGCCCGCGGTCACGGGGGCTGGGTCGTCGTCGCCGGTTAGAGGCTTCGGACATGCGGTAACGCCGTCGGCGCGCTCGGGAACGTCGCAGTCGGAAGATCAGGATCGACGCCGTCATGGCGCTTCGATCGCGGATCTGCCCCGTTCACAAAGCGCACCGAACAGGCATGGCTCTGCGGATGGAGACGGCAGCTAATGGTCGATGAAGTGGGCGGCAGCGCGGGTGATGGGGATAAGCTCGAGGGTTTGCTGGCGGATCTGTTGCGTGCGCAGCTGCAAGAGCTCGGTCTGTTCGTCGATGAAGTGCTCGACCGGGCAGGCGTCGAGCGGTGGAAGCGATCCATCGGCCTATCCGCGATGTACGGGCGGTGGCTCGAGGAGACACTGCGCCAGCTGTCGGTATTCGGTCACCTGGAGGCTTCCGCTCGCGGCTACCGGATCGTGCGCGAGTGGAGTCCGCAGGATTCTCTCGATGCGTGGGCCCGTTGGGAGTCGGCGGCAGGCGTTGACACCGGCGGCGGTTCGTTCGAATTGCTCGACGCGGCGTTGCGCGCGCTACCGGACGTCCTGACCGATCGCCGACGCGCCACGGAGATCCTGTTTGCGGGCGCTTCCACGTCGCGTGTCGCCGGCATGTACGAGAGCAATCCGGTCGCGGATCATTTCAACGACGTGCTCGCCGACAGTCTCGTGGCTTATGTCGAGGAACGCGTGCGCCAGGATCCGCGGGCGCAACTGCGCATCCTCGAAATCGGCGCGGGCACCGGCGCGACCACGGCCGCCGTGCTGCGCAGGCTCGACGCCTGTCGCGGCGCCGTCGCCGATTATTGTTTCAGTGATATTTCCGCCGCGTTTCTGATCGACGCGCGCGAGCGTCTCGCGCCTGAGTACCCATTCCTGACGTTCCGCATCTTCGACGTCGAGCAGCCGCTCGCGGTGGCCGAGATCGACGCCGGCAGTTTCGACATCGTCGTGGCCGCCAATGTGCTGCATGCGACGCGCAATATCCGCCGGACCCTGCGCAATGCGAAGGCTGCGTTGCGACGCAACGGCTGGCTTTTCCTCAATGAGCTCTGCCGCAGCGGGCTCGTCATGCACCTGACGTTCGGCCTGCTGGAAGGGTGGTGGCTGTTCGAGGACGACGCGATGCGGATTCCCGGCGCACCGCTGCTGTCGCCGTCCGGCTGGCAGCGGGTGTTGCGCGCGGAAGGATTTCAACAGGTCCTGCTCCCCGCAGAGGAAGCGCAGGCGCTCGGCCCGCAAATCATCATCGGCGAGAGCGACGGCGTCATCCGCAAGGAGTCGGCGCCGGCACGTCCGCGTCGAGCGGCCGCGCGACAGCCGCGCGACACCGCGCCGCCACCGCCCGCGACATCGGCCGTCGCGGGCGCTTCCTCGCTGCCGGCGGGCGCGGTGAGCGACGCCGTGCTGCTCGACGCCGTGAAAGAGATCGTGCGCGAGAGCCTGGCGGAAGCCGTGAAGATCGAAGAACGGCTGATCGAGGACGATCGCGACTTCCCGACCTACGGCGTCGACTCGATCATCGCGATCAGCCTCATCAACAAGGTGAGCGCGAAATACGGCATTACCCTGCCGGCGACCGCGGTGTTCGACTACAGCAACGTCGCCGATCTCGCCGCACACGTACTGCAGCGGCATCGCGACGCAGTGATCGCCAGGCATGCGGGAAGCGGGGCGCACGCGCCGGCGGCGAATTCGCCTGCACCGCCCGCCGGCAGCGTTTCGTCGCACGCGACGGCATCGGTGAGTGATGCCGTGCTGCTCGATGCCGTGAAAGAAAGCGTGCGCGAGAGCCTCGCGGAGGCCGTGAAGATCGAAGAGCGGCTGATCGACGACGATCGCGACTTTCCGACCTACGGCGTCGATTCGATCATCGCGATCAGTCTCATCAATAAAGTGAGTGCGAAGTACGGCATCACCCTGCCGGCAACCGCCGTGTTCGACTACAGCAGTGTCGCCGATCTCGCCGCACACGTCCTGCAGCGGCATCGCGACGCGGTGACCGCAAGGCATGCGGCTGGCGAGACACGCTCGCCTGCGGCGAATCCGAGGACGACCGGGGCCGGCGTGCCGGCACCGGCACGTCCGCGAACCGGAGTGCCGACGCGGCCCGTCCCTGCATCGCTGTCTGTGCCGGCGCGGGCACCGACACCAGCACAGTCACCGGCACCGGCACATACGCACCTGCAGGCGGTCGTCGCGGGACAGGGCTATCGCGCCATCGTCAGCCGCCCCGGTACGGTCGAACAGCTGGCCATCGTGGAAACCGCGCCGCAACCGCTCGCGCCGCACGAAGTGCGCGTCGCCACCGCGGCGTTCTCGCTGAATTTCGGCGACCTGCTGTGCGTCAGGGGTCTGTATCCGACGATGCCGCCCTATCCGTTCACCCCCGGTGTGGAGGCGTCGGGTGTCGTGGTCGAGACCGGCACCGCGGTGAAGAGCGTCCGCGTCGGCGATGCGGTCGTCGCGATGACGGGGCTCGCGTTCGGTGCTCACGCGACCATGCTGGTCTGTCATGAAGCACAGCTGTGGCGCAAGCCGGCGAACCTCACATTTGAGGATGCCTGTGCGCTGCCCGCCGTCGCGATCACGATGATCGACGTGTTCCGCCGCGTCGGGCTCAAGCGCGGCGAACGCATCCTGATCCAGACCGCGACCGGAGGAACGGGTCTCATCGCCGTGCAGCTTGCGCAACATTGCGGCGCCGAGATCTACGCGACGGCGGGCTCGTCGGCGAAGCTCGACTACCTCGCGAAGCTCGGCGTGCCGTTCCGTATCAACTACCGCGAGCAGGATTTCGAAAGCGAGATCGATCGCCTCACGCGGGGACGCGGCGTTGATGTCGTCATCAACACGCTCGCCGGAGACGCGCTGCAGAAGGGGCTGAACTGTCTCGGCGCCGGTGGTCGCTATGTCGAAATTGCGATGACGGGCCTGAAGTCGGCGAAGTCGATCAACCTTTCGGTGCTCGACAGCAACCAGACGTTTCACAGCGTCGATCTCGGCAAGCTCGGCTTGCATGAGCCGGAGCTGGTGCGCGGGCATCTGCAGGAACTCGACACGCTGGTACGGCAGAACGTCATTCGCGCCACCGTCACCGACGTGCTGCCGTTCGACCGGCTGCAGGATGCGTATCGCCGGCTCGAGTACCGCGAGAACATCGGCAAGGTCGTCGTGGCGATTCCGGCCGCGTACCGCTACCAGCATCCCGGCGGCCTCGCGACCGCCGCCGCGCCGGTGCGCGAATCGAGCAGCGATGCGATCGCGATCATCGGCATGAGCGGCGCATTCCCGCGCTCGGCGGATCTCGACACGCTGTGGCAGCACCTCGAACGGGGCGACAACCTCGTCGAGGAAGTATCGCGCTGGGACCTCGACCACTTTGCGCCGCCGACGGCCGGTCAAGGCGAGGTCTGCCGTCACGGCGGATTCCTGCACGACATCGACCGCTTCGATGCGCTGTTCTTCAATATCTCCGCGACTGAAGCGACCTACATGGATCCGCAGCAGCGGTTGTTCCTGACGCATGCGTGGCAGGCGCTGGAGAGTGCGGGCTACGTCGGCGAGAGCATGGACGGCAGTCGCTGCGGGGTCTACGTCGGTTGCGCGCAGGGCGACTACGCCGGCCTGTTCGCCGGCAAGTCGCCGCCGCAGGCGTTCTGGGGCAACGCCACGTCGGTGATTCCCGCGCGGATTGCGTATTACCTCAATCTGCAGGGGCCGGCGATCGCGATCGACACGGCCTGCTCGAGCTCATTGACCGCGATCCATCTGGCTTGCCAGGGACTCTGGCGTGACGAGATGGAGCTCGCGCTCGCCGGCGGCGTGTTCGTGCAATCGACGCCCGCGTTCTATCTGCAGGCCCGGGGCGCATCGATGCTGTCGCCGTCGGGCGCCTGTCATGCCTTCGACAGCCGCGCCGATGGCTTCGTGCCGGGCGAGGGCGTCGGCGTCGTGGTGCTCAAGCGGCTCGACAACGCGTTGGCGGCCGGCGACTACGTGCACGGCGTGATACTCGGCAGCGGCATCAACCAGGACGGCACCACGCAGGGCATCACGGCGCCGAGTGTGGTTTCGCAGGAGCGCCTGGAGCGGCAGGTCTACGACACGTTCGGTATTCATCCGGAGCAGATCCAGTTCGTCGAAGCGCACGGCACCGGTACGCGCCTGGGCGACCCGGTCGAATTCCAGGCGCTCACGAGCGCGTTCCGCAAGGACACCGACAAGCGCGGCTACTGCGCGATCGGCTCCATCAAGACCGCGATCGGCCATACCGCGTCGGCTGCCGGGGTTGCCGGCGTGCTGAAGATCCTGCTGTCGCTCCGGCATCGCAAGATTCCCGCGTCCCTGCATTTCGAGACCGGCAATCCGCACATTGATTTCGAAAACAGCCCGTTCTACGTCAACACCGTCCTGCGCGACTGGGTGGTTGCCGACGGGCAGCGGCGCTGCGCCGCGGTCAGCTCGTTCGGCATCAGCGGCACCAACGCACACACTGTGATCGGCGAGGCCCCGCCGTCGACGCGCCGGCATGCCGAGCGGCCGGCCTATCTGATCGTGCTGTCGGCGCGCACCGCCGATCAGCTACGCAGCCAGGTCGAGCGTCTCGCGGCCCACTGCGACGTCGCCGCCGGAAGCTCCGCCGACATCGGCAACATCAGCTTCACGTTGCTGCTGGGGCGCAAGCACCTGCGGCACCGCATCACCTGCATCGTGCGCACGCGCGATGAACTCGTCGTGCTGCTGCGCCGCTGGCTCGAGAAGGGCCGGAGCGCGCAGGTCTATACGGGCGAGATCCGCGCTGGCGAGCTTCGCGAGCAGGCGTCGATCCGGCGCCACGGCAACGACTGCATAGAGCACTATCGCAACGAGAGCGCCGGCGGACCGGCGGTCGAGCATCTGGCGACCGTCGCCGACCTGTTCCTGCAGGGCTATGCCCTCGACTACCAGCGCCTGTTCGACGACGACGGTTACTGCCGCGTACCGTTGCCGACCTATGCATTTGCGGACGACCGCTATTGGGTCGACATGAGCGCCTGGACGGATCCGGCGCATGGACCTGACGGTCCCGCCGTCGCCGTACCGGCAGCCGCACGGCCCGCCGAACAGACGCTGCTGCTGGCGCCGACGTGGAGGGGGGCACCCGCCGCGGGCACGGAGGCCGCTTTCGGCGAGCATCACGTGGTCTACTGCGGCGAGTCCATTTCTTCTGATGTATACAAAAAATCTTCTGCGCGGCTGCGCGATGTTGCTGCAGTGCATTGCGAACTGTGGGCTGACGCAGTCACCGGTCCCGAATCGTACGAGCGCTGCGGCTGGCGCCTCGTGCAGTACATCCAGGCGATCCTGGCCGCCAAGCCGCGTTTGCCAATGCTGTTGCAGATCGTCGTTGCGCGCGGCGCCGAAGGCGAACTGCTGAGCGGATTCGTCCCGCTGCTGAAGACCGCTCAGGCGGAAGCGCCCCAGCTGCGCTGCCAGCTGGTCGAGATCGAGCCCGACGCCGACGAGGCCGAGTGGGCGAGCCGGCTGCTCGAAAACCGCATCGCCGCCGACGTCCACGTCCGCTACGGGCATGGCGGGCGCCAGATCCCGGTCATGGAGCCGATCGATAGCGCTGCGCAGCAGCCGCCCTGGAAAACGGGCGGCGTGTATCTGATCACCGGCGGACTCGGCGGCCTGGGTCGCATACTCGCCGAGGAGATCATCCGGCGCGTGCCCGATGCGCAGTTGATTCTGGTCGGCCGTTCCGAGCCCGGCGCCGAGCAGGCGCGATGGCTGGAGGAGCGGGCGCTCGGCGATCGTCCGGTCGACTATCGGACCGTCGACGTCTCGCAGCGCGACGAGGTCGACGCGCTCGTGCGCTACATCGAAGATCGCTACGGCGTGCTCGACGGCGTCGTCCACGCGGCAGGCGTGATTCGTGACAGCATGATCGTCAGGAAGACGCAGGCGGAGTTCGCCGCCGTGATGGCCACCAAGGTTCACGGCCTCTCGCATCTCGATGCGGCGATCGGATCGCGGCCGCTGGACTTCTTCATCATTTTCTCCTCGACCTCGGCGGCGTTCGGCAATGTCGGCCAGGCCGACTACGCGGCGGCGAATGGCTATGCGGAGCAGTTCGCGCGGCGTCGGCATGCGCAGGTCGCGCGAGGCGAGCGACAGGGGCGAACGGTGGCGATCGGCTGGCCGTTGTGGGCGCACGGCGGCATGCAGATCCCGGCGGCGTTGCGCGACCAGTTGCGCGACCGGCAGGGGCTGGTTCCGTTCGAGAATGCCGACGGACTGGCGGCGATGTATGCGGCCTGCGCGTCGGATCATCCGCAGTTGCTCGCGCTGCGCACCACGGCCGCGGCGCAGCCTGCGTCCCGGCCTGACGTCTTGCGTGTGGCCGTGGACGAGCCGTTGCACGCGGCGTCCGGCGTGTCGCACGCCGACATCGTGGCGGGCACACGCCAGCGGTTGCAGGCCGTCTTCTCCGAAGTGACGCAGCTGCGCACCGCGCAGATCGATGTCGCCGAGCCGCTGGAAAGCTACGGCATCGACTCGCTGATGATCACGCAGCTCAACACGAAGCTCGCGGATGTCTTCGGCGAGCTGTCCAAGACGCTGTTCTACGAATACACGACGCTGGCCGAGCTCGGCGAATACCTCGTGGGCGAGCATCGGGCCGCCTGCGAGCGCTGGATCGGTCTGCGCGAAACACCGGCACCGGCCGCTGTGGCAGCGGCGCCGGTCACGCCCGCGCCGGCGATCGCACGCAGCGAACTGTCGGCGCCACGGCAGAGTGCCGTCCGGACAGACCCACCGTCGACGCGCTCGATCGCGATCATCGGCCTGGCCGGCCGCTACCCGCAGGCCCGCGACGTCGACAGCTACTGGGACAACCTGCGCGACGGCCGCGACTGCATCGGCGATATCCCCGCCGGGCGCTGGTCCCTCGAGGGATTCTACGAACCGGACATGGAGCGTGCGATCGCTGCCGGCCGAAGCTATAGCCGCTCGGGCGGTTTCCTCGACGGCCACACTGAATTCGATGCGCTGTTCTTCAACATCTCGCCGCGCGAGGCGACGAACCTCGATCCGCAGGAAAAGCTCTTCCTGGAAGCCTGCTGGGCGGCGATGGAAGATGCCGGCTATACGCGAGAGCGCTTTGCGAGTCGCCACCAGCGTCGCGTCGGCGTGTTCGCCGGCATCACCAAGACCGGCTTCGACCTCTACGGCCCGGAGCTGCAGCGGCGCGGCGAGCCGGTAGTGCCGCATACGTCGTTCGGCTCGCTGGCCAATCGCGTCTCGTACGTGATGAACCTGTCGGGCCCGAGCATGCCGATCGACACGATGTGTTCGGCGTCGCTGACGGCGATCCACGAAGCCTGCGAACACCTGTTGCGCGACGAGTGTGAACTGGCGTTCGCCGGCGGCGTGAACCTGTACCTGCATCCGTCTAACTATCAGATGATGTGTGCGCATCGCATGCTGTCGGTCGAAGGGCGCTGTCACACCTTCGGCGCCGGCGGCGACGGCTTCGTGCCGGGCGAGGGCGTCGGCGCAGTGCTGCTCAAGCCATTGGCGCAAGCACTGGCGGACCGGGATCCGATCCACGGCGTGATCCGTGCGACCGGCATCAATCACGGCGGCAAGACCAATGGCTACACGGTTCCCAATCCGGTCGCGCAGCGTGAGCTGATTGCGTCGACGCTGGCCAGGGCCGGCGTCGACGCGCGCACGGTGAGCTATATCGAGGCGCACGGCACCGGCACGGTGCTCGGCGATCCGATCGAGATCACGGGACTCACCCAGGCCTTCGCGCGGCACACGGCCGATACGCAGTTCTGCGCGATCGGCTCGGTCAAGTCGAACATCGGCCATGCCGAAGCTGCGGCCGGTATTGCCGGGCTGACCAAGGTACTGCTGCAGCTCAGGCACCGGCAGCTGGTACCGAGCCTGCATGCGGAAACGCTCAATCCGAACATCGACTTCACTACGACGCCGTTCGTGGTGCAGCGCACGCTGACCGACTGGCGCCGGCCGCAGGTGACGCTAGCCGGGGTGACGCGCGAATACCCGCGCATCGCCGGCCTCTCGTCCTTCGGCGCCGGCGGCGCGAACGCGCACGCAATCATTGAGGAATACATCGCGCCGGACGAGCCGCCGTTCGTGCTCGCGGGACCGGCCGTGATCGTGCTGTCGGCGCGCAGCGAAGAGCGGCTCAAGGCCTATGCCCGGCAGCTGGCCGGGGCGATCGCGCGGCGCGCGCTCACCGATGCGGACCTGGCGCAGCTGGCCTACACGCTGCAGATCGGGCGCGAGCCGCTGGAGCATCGTCTGGCGTTCACGGCGACGGCGATGCATGCCGTGAGCGAACGGCTGCAGCGCTTTGCCGACGGCGTCGAGAACATCGACGGCCTGCACCGCGGCGAGGTCAAGCGCAACAAGGAAGCCCTGTCGGTCTTCACCGAGGACGACGAACTGCACGAGGCCGTGGCCAAGTGGCTCGACCGCGGCAAGTACAGCAAGGTGCTCGGGCTCTGGGTCAAGGGACTCGCGGTCGACTGGACGCGGCTCTATCCGCACGGCACGCCTCGCGTCATCGCGCTGCCGACGTATCCGTTCGCGCGCGACACGTACTGGTTGCCGCTCGGTGAACCCGAGCGGTCGCCGCGTGTCGATACGGCGTCCGCACGCGGCGCGTTGCATCCGCTGCTGCACGAGAACGCGTCGGATTTCACGGGTACGCGCTTCGTCTCGCGGTTTGCCGGCACGGAATTCTTTCTCGACGATCACAAGATCGGCGTGGCGAGGGTGTTGCCGGCCGTCGCGTACCTCGAGATGGTCCGTGCGGCCACCGAGCGCGCGGCGAACCTTCCGGCGCTGCGCGAGACCGAGCCCGACGGACAGTCGCTGTCCGTCGTCATCCGCGACGTCGCCTGGGTGCGGCCGCTGGTCGTCGATGTGGCCACCAATGTCGAAGTCTGCCTGACACTCGATGAAGCACAGGAAATCGGGTTCGAGGTGTATTCCGACGCGAGCGGCGAGCGCCTGCTGCATTCCCGCGGTCGCGCGCTCGTCGTGCGTGACGCGGCGATCGACCGGCTCGACATCGCCACGCTGAGTGCCGATTGCGACCGTCGCGTCGAAGGCTCGGATTGCTATGCGATGTTCGCCGCTGCGGGCCTGAACTACGGTCCTGCCTATCGGGCCCTCGAATGGGTCGCTCACGGTACACACGACGGCGAGGACTTCGTGCTGGCCAGACTCGCCCGTTCTGCCGACGGCGACGCCGCGTTCGAGCTGCATCCGGGGCTGATGGACGGCGCACTGCAGGCGACGACGGGTTTCGATCTTGCGACGGGCGCAGCCACGACGGGCGGCGCACGCCTTCCGTTCGCACTCGAGGAGATCCGGATTCGCGCACGGACGCCGGACAGCGGGTTCGTCCGCGTCCGACGCAGCGGCGATGCGCGAGCCAATACCACCGCGAAGTTCGACCTCGACATCTGCGACGAGAGCGGACTCGTCTGCGTGACGCTGCGCGGCTTCACGGCACGGCAGCTCGATGCCTCGGCCAGCGCCGTGTCGCAGAACGCCGGCGCAACCACCGACGAATTCCGCACCGCGCTGCTGACGCCGCGCTGGGACGCCGTGCACTCGCCGTTCGAGGTATCCGCAGCGGACTCGCCCGAACACGTGCTGATCGTCGGCGGCACCGCGCAACAGCACGACGTGCTGCGCGAACGCTATCCCGACGCTGCACTGTTGGCCGCGAGCCGCGAGGATACGGTCGATCCGCTCGCGCGGCGGTTGGCCGCAATCGGCCCGGTCGGTCACCTCGTCTGGATTCTGCCGTCGTCGCCGGTCGACTGGCGCAGCGACGAGCTCATCCAGGCGCAGCACGACGGCTTGCGCCTGGGTTTCCGGCTCATCAAGGCGCTCTTGCAGCTCGGCTACGGCTCGCAGCCGCTGCGCTGGACTGTCGTGACGCGGCAGACGCAAGCCGTCGTCGACGGCGACCGCGTCGAGCCCGTGCATGCCGGCGTGCACGGACTCGTCGGCTCGCTCGCCAAGGAATATCCGCTGTGGCCGGTGCGGCTCGGCGACCTGCCGTCCGACGGCGAGCAGGGGCTGCGCGAACTGCTGCGGTTGCCCGCGCTCGAGGGCGGCGACCCGTGGGCGTACCGGCGCGGTGAATGGTTCCGTCAGCGTCTGCTGCAGGTCGATGCCGGACCGGCATCCGCATCGCCTTACCGCAACGGTGGCGTCTATGTCGTTATCGGCGGTGCCGGCGGGCTCGGCGAGGTATTCAGCGAATACCTGGTGACCCGGCACGGCGCGAAGATGATCTGGATCGGCCGGCGTCCGGCGGATGCCGGGATCGAGCGCAAGCTCGATCGCCTGGCCACGCTCGGACCGCGACCACTCTACATCGCCGCGGACGCGACAGATCGCCAGGCACTCGACGCGGCGCATCGCGAGATCGTTGATCGCTACGGCCGCGTGAACGGCGTGGTCCACGCTGCGCTCGTGCTGCGCGACAAGAGCATTCTGAACATGGACGAAGCGACGTTCATGGAGAGCCTCGCCGCCAAGGTCGACGTCAGCGTGCGTCTGGCCCAGGTATTCGGCCGCCAGGCCCTCGATTTCGTGCTGTTCTTCTCGTCGCTGCAGAGTTTCAGCAAGGCGGCCGGCCAGAGCAACTATGCCGCGGGCTGCGCGTTCAAGGACGCGTTCGCGGCCTCGGCCGCGCAGCCGTGGCGATGTCCGGTCAAGGTGATGAACTGGGGCTACTGGGGCGGGGTCGGCTCAGTCGCGACGGAGTTCTATCAGGAACGCATGGCGCAGGTCGGCGTCGGCTCGATCCAGCCGGACGAGGCGATGGCGGCTCTCGACGGCCTGTTGGCCGGACGTCTGCCGCAGCTCGCCATCATCAAGACCACCTCGTGGGGTCCGCTCAGCGAACTGGTTGCGCCCCAGGCGCTGCGTGTGCTGACCGCGGCGGAAACGCCGCGCAGCGATGGGGACGACGACGCAACCGGCGCCGCGTTCGTCGATGTGCCGGCGGAATCGGACCGTCAGCTCGCGCAACTGCTGCTCGAGCAGCTCAAGACCCTCGGGCTCGTGGACGACGACGGCATGTTGCCGGGCCTGCACGAGCTCGCGGCGTGGAAGCGCGACGTCGGACTGCTGCCCGTCTATGACCGTTGGCTCGACTGCAGCCTTGCCGTGCTGCGTGGGCACGGCCTGCCGGCTGACGATGCGGCTTCGCCGTGGCAGCGCTGGAACGACGAGCGCAGCGCCCAGGCTGCGGCGGGCACGCCGACGGCGCACGTCGACCTGCTGGAATCCATGCTGCGGGCGCTGCCGGCGATACTCACCGGCGCCACGCGCGCGACCGACGTGCTGTTCCCGAAGTCGTCGATGGATGCGGTCGAGGGCGTGTATCGCGGCAACGTACTGGCCGATCACTTCAACACCGTGCTCGTCGAGCGCCTGACGGATGACGTTCAGCGCCGCCTGCGGCTGGCGCCGGGCAGGCGCCTGCGCATACTCGAGATCGGTGCCGGCACCGGTGGAACGAGCGCGCTGGCGCTCGAGGCGCTGCGCCCGTGGGCGGCGTCGATCGACGAATACGCGTACACCGATATTTCGAAGTCGTTCCTGATGCGCGCCGAGGAGCGCTTCGGGCGCGACCATCCGTTCCTGCGCTGTGCGCTGTTCGATGCGGAGCGGCCGCTTGCGCCCCAGGGGCTCGAGTCTGGTGCGTACGATGTGGTCATCGCCACCAACGTCCTGCACGCGACGCGCGACATCCGCGAGGCGCTGCGCAATGCCAAGGCGGCGCTCGCTGACGGCGGCCTGCTGCTGCTCAACGAAATCAACCGGTTCAGTCTCGTGGCGCACCTGACCTTCGGTCTCACCGAAGGCTGGTGGCTGTTCCAGGACGAGGCGTTGCGCATTCCGGGTTCGCCGGCGATGCGCGCCGAAGCCTGGCGCGACGTGATGCGCGACGAAGGATTCCGCGGGATCGGTTTTCCCGCCGCCGACCGGCACGCGATGGGCCAGCAGGTCATTGCGGCCTACAGCGACGGCATCGTGCGCCAGCGCATCGAGACGCCGCGCGCGCGCGGCGCAGAAAAGCGCGTCGCGCGTCCGGTGGCATTGCCCGTCGAACGTGTGACACGCAGCACTGCCGTCGTATCGTCGCCGGCCGTCGCTCACCGTGTCGACGCCACGGCAGCGGCCGACTACATCAGGAACGTCATCGCTGAAACCGTCGCCGGCGCATTGAAAGTTGCTGTCGAACTCGTTGATTTCGACGATTCGTTCGCCGACTACGGCCTCGATTCGATCCTCGGCGTGCAGACCGTGCAGGTCATTGCGCAGCGCCTCGGCATCGCGCTCGGGACAACGAGCCTGTTCGATCACAGCACAGTGAACAAGCTGGCCGCGCATATTCTGGCCGAGCATGCGGAGGCGCTGGCGGCCACGTCGCCGGCGGCGACGACGGATCCGTCCGCTTCCGAAAGGACCGTGCCGCAGGCAGTGGCTGCCAGCGTGGTCCCGATCGGCCGGCCGCGTCCGGCGAGCGCAGTGGCCGTGAAGTCGACACCGGCGGTGATTTCCGTCGAACGGCACGACGACGCGGGCGTCGGCAGCGAAGCATCGATGCGCCCGGAACCGGTCGCGATCGTCGGCATGAGTGCGCGTTATCCCCATTGCCACGATGTGGAACAGTTGTGGCAGCACCTGATCGATGGCGACGATCTGCTCGATGCGCCGCCGTCTGGCCAGGGGCTGCGCCGCGGCGTGGTGTCGGGCATCGATCAGTTCGACGCCCTGTTCTTCAACATCTCGGGCGTCGAGGCGACCTACATGGACCCGCAGCAGCGGTTGTTCCTGGAGGAGTCGTGGAAGGCGCTCGAGGATGCCGGCTATGTCGGCGACGCGATCGAGGGCAGCCGCTGCGGCGTCTACCTCGGCTGCACCAACGGCGATTACGGCGCGCTGATGCAGGGCAGCGTTCCGCCCCAGGCCTTCTGGGGCAATGCCGGTTCGATTACGCCGGCCCGCATTGCGTATTTCCTGGATTTGCACGGACCAGCGCTGGCGATCGACACGGCCTGTTCGAGTTCGCTGGTCGCGATCCATGTTGCCTGCCAGGGGCTGTGGACGCGTGAGGTGGGTCTCGCACTCGCCGGTGGCGTGTTCATCCAGTCGAGTCCGGCGTTCCAGATGTCGGCGGGCAACGCCGGGATGCTGTCGCCGAACGGGCGCTGCTACACCTTCGACGATCGCGCGGACGGTTTCGTGGCGAGCGAAGGCGTAGGCGTGGTCGTGCTCAAGCGCCTGAGCGATGCGCTCGCGGCGCACGATCAGGTGCATGGAGTGATACGCGGCTCGGGCATCAACCAGGACGGGGCCACGAACGGGATCATTGCGCCGAGTGCGCTGTCCCAGGAACGGCTGGAGTGCCAGGTCTACGAGACCTTCGGCATCGATCCGTCGCAGATCTCGCTGGTCGAGGCGCACGGGACGGGGACCAAGCTCGGCGACCCGATCGAGTTCCAGGCGCTGACCAAGGCGTTTCGCCGCTACACCAGCGAGCGGCAGTTCTGCGCGATCGGTTCGGTGAAGACGAACCTGGGCCATGCGGCCGTCGCGGCCGGTGTGGCCGGCGTGATCAAGGTGCTGCTGTCGCTGCGGCACGGGCAGATACCGGCGTCGCTGCACTTTGCGACGGGCAACAGCCATATCGATTTTGCCGGCAGTCCGTTCTACGTGAATACGGCACTGCGGCCGTGGCCGGCGCAGCCGGCGCGGCGGCGTCTGGCGGCGGTGAGTTCATTCGGTTTCAGCGGTACCAACGCGCATCTCGTGATCGAGGAAGCGCCAGCGCGCGAGCGGGCGCGTGAGGAACGGGCGGAGTATCTGATCGTGCTGTCGGCGCGAACGGCCGAGCAGTTGCGTAGTCAGGTCGAGCGTTTGCTCGCGCATGGCGAACGCCATCCGGACGTGGCGCTGGGGGACATCGCCTATACGCTGCTGGCGGGACGCAAGCATTTTTCGCATCGTCTGGCCTGCATGGTGCGGGATACGGCGGCGCTGACGGCGGCGCTGACGCGCTGGCTCGCGGGTACGACGGGCGAGTCGATCTGCGTGGGCGAACTCAAGGACAAAGGCAGTCGCGAACGCGCGGCGCTGAAGGAATACGGTCAGTCCTGCCTGGCGGCGTGCGTGCAGGGTGGACTGACGGCAACCGAGTATCGGCAGAAGCTTGCGGTGCTGGCGGACCTGTATGTGCAGGGTTACGCACTGGATTTCGCGGCATTGCTGGGCGAGGGCGGCTATGGCCGCGTGTCGTTGCCGACCTATCCGTTCGCGCGGCAGCGCTATTGGGTGGAGGCCAGGGCGGCGGTGCCGGCAGAGCCTGCCGTGCCGATGAGCGTTTCCATTCCGGTCGCCCCCGCTGTGGCGGCCGAACCGGTAGCGGTTTCGAGCGACGATCTCGCCGGTGCAATGACCCTGGTGCCACTCTGGGAACTGTTGCCGGCGGCTGAGCTGGCCTTGACGACGGTGATATCCGGCCTACGCCTCATCGTCCACGACGACGTGGCCGCGCATGGCGAGCTCCAGTCGCAGTATCCCGACGCGATCCTGATCGATGCGAACGAGGCGACGGTG
>NZ_JAVTWC010000067.1:0-9737 GCF_032229445.1 Tahibacter sp. | reverse complement strand
TTCTACTCGGGGTTAAACCGCTATCTATTACAACCCCTGGTTTTTACCACTACCACCCCCTCCGGGGCGGGGCGGCCTATTGCTGCAATAGCAGGCGTTCGGCGGGGTTGTGGAGATCTGCTGCAGCACAAAGAAACCGTGCTGCAGAAGGTCGCCTCGCCGGTTATTGGAATCCGCGCTGGCGCAGAGACTGCGGCGTGAACATGTCCGGCGTGGTCTGGTACGAGAAGTCGTACATCGCTTCCTGGTTGTCCAGGCCCGACACGATGTAGCGGCCGGACTTGAGGTCGTGATGCGTTTCCAGTGTCGACCACATCAGCGGCACTTCGTAGTAGTTCACGCTCGGTGCTTCGGAATAGCGCCACAGCTTGCCGGCCGTATCGTAGTGATCCATCACGAGGATCTGCCAGCTATCCTCGTCGATGTAGAACGTGCGGCGCGGATTGATGTGGCGCTGGCCGGCCTTGAGCGTGGCCTCGACCACGTAGACACGGTGCAACTCGTAACGCAGCAGGTCCGGATTGATGAAGCCCGGCTTGACCAGGTCTTCCACCTTGACCTTGTCGCTGTGCGCCTTGTACGAATTGTACGGGACGTACATTTCCTTCTTGCCGACGAGCTTCCAGTCGTAGCGGTCCATCGCGCCGTTGTACATGTCGGTCTGGTCGTTCGTGCGCAGGCCGTCGGACGCGGTGCCCGGATTGTCGTAGGCGACGTTCGGCGCGCGGCGCACGCGGCGCTGGCCGGGGTTGTAGACCCATGCCTGGCGCGGTTCTTTCTTCGAGTCCAGGGTTTCGTGCACCAGCAGCACCTGACCGGCGAGGCGCGGCGGCGCGACGACTTCCTGGTAGAAGTAGATCAGCACGTTGTTGATGTCTTTGAGCGTGTTGCCGGGCTTGTAGTAGAGGCCGAGCAGCTCTTCCTTGATGCGGGTCAGCGTGTACGCGCCGTTCGCGGTCGGTGCCGCTTGGTTGGCCCAGCGCATGGCGGCCACGCCCTTGAACTTGAGCTTGTGGTTCCAGACCGCCTGATAGCCGGCCTTCACCGGGTCCTTGTCGAGGATCGGGAACGGCACGCCTTCGGCCACGCCTTCGACGCCTTCGCCGTCGTCGACGAGTTCGCCCGTGGTCGCGTTCTTGATCGTGTATTCATAGCTGCGCGTCGGGTACGCCGCGCTGCGACGCGTCGGATAGACCACCATTTTCCAGTTCTTGTACTTTTCGAACATGGCGATCTGGCCGGCGCCGATCTTGTCGCCCTGGTCCTTGTAGTTCGCCGCGGTGATCGTCAGCGTCGGCTTGTCGTCGGCATACGGATCGAGGTGATGGTCGCCGACCTTGTAGCCTGCCGGCAGCGTCGTGAGGCCGCCCTTCCATTCCGGAATCGTGCCGTCCTTGTTGCCGGCGCGTTCGGCGCCCATCGGGGTCAGCGGCGTGCCGCTGACGCCGAGCTTGGCCGCGTCCTGCGGACTGACCTTGGCCAACGCCGCGGTCGACACGAGGGCCAGCGCCACCAGTGCCGCAGTCCGGCTCTTTTTGAGCATCGTCATGAATTTCCCTCCCGCAGAAAACGCTTAGAACGAATACTTGACCGAGAACGCGATGAAGTCGCGGTCGCTGATCAGGTTCAGATTGCCGGCGCCGAAGAAGTCCGTGTAGCTGATGTCGAAGGCCATCTTGTTCAGATAGTTGGCTTCGACGCCGAGCGTGACGGACTTGCGGTCTTCGATGAAGTTGCCGCCGGGTCCCGGGGTGATGCCGTTGACGTCATGGTTGAACGCGATGCGCGGCGACAGCGTGAACGCACCGCCGAACGCGTTGTTGTAATCGCCGCGCGCGGCGATGCGGTAGCCCCACGAGAACGACGTCGGGAAACCGCTGGTCTGGGTCTGCGGGTTGCGCAGCGCGCCGGAGGTCACGTCGAAGCCGCCGCCCGTATCGGTGCCATCACCCTGATAGCGCATGACCGACGGATCCGGCAGATCCCAGATATTCGTGAAGCCGACTTCGCCGACCAGCGAAATCTGGTCCGCGCCGGTGAAATTTCCGGGACCGAACACCTTGGTCGCGGTGACCTGCAGCTGCGACACCTTGTGGCGTTCCCAGCCGCGGATCTCCTGACCCGGGCCGTACTGGCCGAGCTGGCTGCTGAAGCGCTGGCCGGGCGCCGGAATCACGGCGTTGAGCGGACTCAGCGCAGCGAACAGGAGTTCGACGTCGTCGATCTGCAGCGGCGAATTCGGGCGGTAGGACAGTTCGCCCTGCAGCGCGACGCCCGGACCTTCCAGGGGCATGTTGAAGCTGACCGCGTACATGCGGATGTCTTCGGGATATTCGGCGAAGTAGCGGCCGGTGTTGACCGCCGTGGTCCTTACCGAGGTACCTGACAGCAGCGGCAGGCGGCTGTGGTAGTTGAGCGCGTAGAAACCGAACTCGGCATTGTTGAGCCAGTCTGCCAGGTAGTTCAGGCGCAGGCCGTACTGGCCGGAGTTCTTCGCGAAGCGGTCCGGCGAGCGCGGCACGGCGGCACCGCAGGCCGCGGGCTTGAGCGCCGCGGGCAGGTTCGGATTGTCGGTGCCGGAATTGCCGAAGCAGTAGCCGTAGTAGAAATCCGGGTTGATGACCGGCTGCGGGATGGTGCCGAAGTTCAGCATCACGTAGCTGCCGCCGAGCGTGGCGAAATCGTTGGTCGAGAAGTACGTGCCGGCCGGATCCGCCTCGGTCTGCTCGAACTCGAGCATGTACAGCGCTTCAGCCGAAAGGTTCTCGGTCAGGCCGATCGAGCCCCACAGCATGTTGACCGGCAGGAACGCTTCCTTGAGTTCCGCACCGGCCACGCGCAGCTTCGACACGTCGATCGGATTGATGACGTTCACGCCGCCCTGGATGAAGGTGCTCTCGCCCCAGCTCACGACCTGCTGGCCGAAGCGCACCGAGCCCGACTGGCCGCCGATGTTGAAGTTGTGGAACACGAACGCGTCGAGGATCTTGGTGTCCTTGCCGACCTTCTCGCGCGCTTCCTGCGACAGATCGTAGCGGTCGACGTTTTCCCAGTCGTAGAAGCTGTAGCCGCGGAAGAACGCGCCGGTGTTCGCGCCGTACATCAGGCTCAGTTCGACCGTCGCCTTGACGGCGTTGGTGAAGACGTCGCCATCGTCCCATTTCAGGTCGGCGTCGTCGCCGTTGACCGAGTAGCGGCCACGCGCATCGCGCTGGGCCTGGCTGCCGAGCGGCAACTGGCCGATCGCGGGATTGAACTGCGACTTGCCGATCAGATCCTCGTCGGGCGAGGCGACGCGCCACGCGGCGCCGTAGGTCAGCGTCGTGTTGACGTTGCCGTGGAAGCCGTCCTCGCTGCCGAACTCGAACGCCTGCGCCGGCACGATGACGAAGGCACCGAGCGCAAGAGCCACGGCCGAGGCCAGGGGCCGCAGGCTGCCGCGGAAGTTGGTGTTGTTTTTCATATTTGGATTCCCCAAGTTCCTGGTCGGTCGCTTACTGCGTACGGATCACGGAGGTGTCGCTGACCTGGACCGCGGTACCACCGCTGACCAGCATGCTCGCCATTTCCTTCTGCATCTCGACCGTCACGAACGGCGAGCCGGTCGGATCGAGCAGCGAACCGTGGTTGCCCTGGATGAAGCGCGTAGCGCCGCGCACACCGGTGGCCGACTGGGTCGTCGCGGTGATCGAGGTCAGGCCCAGAGCGCGGATCAGCGGTTCCGTACCCGACAGCGGAGCACCCGGCACCGTGTTCGGGATGACCTGGTCCGGCAGCGCCGTGCCGCCACCGACGACTTCGTGCAGCAGCACGCGCTTGCCGGCGAGGGCGAACGCGGTATTCATCGGATCGGCCGAGTCGACCGCCTGCTGCGCTGCGCCCATGAAGCGGTCGAAGTCCGGCGAGCCGGCGACGACGCCCGACGCGGCGAGGCCGGCACGAATGCGCGGCCCGAACGTGGCCGAGCCGTCGAGCAAGCGGGCGATGCCGCCGCCCGGTACGCTGAACACGGCCGTGTTGATGCTGGGTTCGAACGCCGTGAAGCTGACGCCGACCATTGCACCCAGCGACTGGCCGACGAAGCTGATGCGCGATCCGTCGAAATCGCTGCCAGCGGCGCCGTCGTAGCTGATCGTCGGAATGGCCTTGGCCAGCGAGAACAGGTCGACAATGCCCTGACGCAGGTTGTCGCGCGAGGTCAGCAGGCTGCCGAGGTTGATCATGTGCGCGCCGGACGGATCCGGGATGTCATCCTTGCAGACCGACTGACCGGTCGGGCACGCGCTGCCATCGTTCTTGATGAGGTCGACGTTGAACGTGCGTTCGTGTGCGCCGGTCGCCACAAGCGGCGTCTCTTCGATGTTGAACGGATGGTTCGGCGGCAGGCCGTGCAGCGGCATGTCGATCGCGATGACCGCGAAGCCCTGCGAGGCCAGCGTCTGCGCGACGGCGAACGCATCGGTACGGTTGCGCGTGATGCCGTGCTGGTAGATCACGATCGGCCAGCCGGCCGGCGGTCGCGTCTTGCCCGAGGCCGCGTTCGGCACGGTCAGCAGGAGCGGGATGGTCTCGGTCTTGGTCGCCACGGGGAACGGATTGGCGAAGGTCACGTTGGTCGAGGTCGGCGACAGGCCGGCCGCGTTGAACGGCGGCACGTACGCACCCGGCGCGGCGGTCCAGAAGCCCTGCAGCACGGCGGCGGCCTGGGCTGGCAGCGTGCTGTTGGCCGGAGCCTTCAGGTAGTACGGCACATCGAGCGTGCCGATATAGATGTCGGCGATCGGCGCAAGTCCGAGGGCCAGATCGCCCAGGGTCCTGCCGGTCGGCACGACGCGCGTCAGCGGCGCCGGCGACTGGCCGACCTTGCCGACCGCGGCCTGCAGCACCGGAGTGATCGACTGCGTGGTGAACACCCAGCTCACGACGACCTTGTCCGGCGTGATGCCCTTGCTGTTGGCGGCGGCGAGGTGCGAATTGGTCAGCTGGCGCAGCGGTTCCAGCGCGCAGGCCGTGGCTGCCGGCAGCAGCGGCTCGGTCGAGGCGCCGTTGACGCAGAGCGGGCTGGGCCGCTTGGAGAGGAAATAGGTCTGGTCCGGCGTCGCGTCGTTGCCGTTGTTGTCGGTCACGCCGGTGGTGACGACGGTCATGTAGCTGGTCAGCTGCTTGAGCGGCTTGGTCGGAACGATTGCAACCGTGCGGCTGGTCGTGTCCGACGGTGCGACGGCAGTGACGAAATCGGCCGGGGACGCGAGCTCGCGCACGACGCCGGTGACGCCGCCGCCGGGACCGGTCAGGGTCACTTCGAACACGCGGACCGTGCCGCCCGGAACGACGGTGCTGGCCTTGGGCGCGGCGGAGAACTGCACCTGGCCCGGGCCGATCGTGCTCCAGCCGTCCAGCGCGTTCACCGCGACCTGGGGATCGGCGAAGTTGTTCGGGTTGGCGACCGGGATGTTGAGGGTCAGGTCGGTCGTACCCGACAGCAGCAGATTGTTCGGCAGCGGAATCACGCGCTGGGCCGGGTCCGCATTGGACGGGTCGAAGCGGGCCGCGATGACGCCGGTAACGGGGGTGCCGTTGCCATTGTTCGCCGGCGGTGTCGGGGTGGCGCGGGGGCTGTTACTGCCACCGCCACACGCGGCAAGCAGCGCAGACGACAACGCCAGTGCCAAACTCTTTCGGGCCTGCATAGGAAATTTTCCTTGGACAAGGTGGATGCGCAACGATCCGTATCTTAGGGAGTTCAAACGCTCGTTGGCAACGTGGATTTAACGAACTCGCCGGGACAGTTTTTGCTGTTGCGGCGCAACAAAATAAGCGCAAACAGCCGCATAGTGTACATTGCCAAAAATCACTTCGAGGTCACCGACTGCGCGTCGTCGCATGCAGCAGGATGCGCGGAAGGCACCGTCTGCCAGCACTCGGAACCGGGATGGAAGGCGCGTGGCGACCAGCCCAGCAAGGTCATCGCGGCGGCGTTGTCGGCGACCAGATCGCGCGTGAGGCGCTGCACCATTCCGCCGCCGCGCCCTGTGATTCGTGTCACGAAGCGCAAAAGATTAATGCTCAGTGGCAGCGGAACCGTCGCGCAACCGGCCCCGGCGCGCACGCGATCGAGCATTGCGGCGTAGCTCAACCGTTCGCCGCCGCCCAGTGGCAGGACCCGGCCGCTGGCCGCATCCGTCAGCGCGGCGACGCACGCCGCGGCCACGTCGTCGGCATGAACCGGCTGGCGCAGGCCGCTGGCCTGGGGCAGCAGCGGAAACAGCCGCGTCCGCTGCGCCCAGCGCACGATCGGGGTCAGGCTGCGGTCGACGCCAGCTCCGTAGATCAGCGTCGGCCGCAGTACGGTCCAGGCGACACTGCCCGCATCGCAATGCCGCGCCAGCCGCTGCTCGCTCGCCGCCAGACGCTGCGCCAGCTCGCGCTCGGCTGCGTCGAGCGACTCGCGTTTGCTGTCGGCACTCATCGAACTCAGGGCGACGACGCGGCGCAGCGCCGGCGTCTGCGCGCGTTCCAGCCAGGCGACGAACTGATCGAGCGGGCCGACGCAGATCACTGACTCGACTGCGGGCGCGACGAACGCATCGTCGAGGCCGCCACGCAGCCATTGCACACCGTCGAGCGGCGCACGCCCGATACGGCTCAGTGCAAGCACGTGGTGACCGGTCGCACGCAGTCGCGCCAGCAGGAACCCGCCGACCGCACCGCTGGCGCCGATGACCAGAATGGGTGGCATCACGGGCGCGGCATAGGCAGCCCTCTCCGCCGAGCCTGCTCGGGGGAGAGGAGTATCACAGGGTGCGGCTTCAACACCGTCGCGCGAATGCGGTCACGCCGCGCGCACAACCTCAGATCCGCGCGGCGCCGAACAGACGCGCCGGCAACGCGCGTATGCGGCTCAGCAGCGAATTGGGCAGCTTGGCCTGCGCCTGCAGCGTCTGCGCCGACGGCAGCACGCCGTAGCGGCGGACCGCCTTGGGCGTCTGCTTGAGCTTCCAGTAGCGCCCGAGTGCCGAATCCACGCTGAGCCGGCACGAGCCCATGCGCACGGGCTTGATCAGCATGCGGTAGACCTGCCCTTCGTTGATCAGCTCGATCACGGTCTGCGCGTTGGCGCGCTCGGTGATCACCACGGTCGCGATGTGCGGATGGTATTGCTTGAGCGCCTTGAGCATGAGGGTCAGGTCGGCGCCGTGATTGGTCGCGGTTTCCGAAATCACCACGCCAGTCTCGTGCTGCTCGAGCACCTGCAGCGCGCGCTCGGCCGTATTGGCGAAGCGCACCTGATAGTGCGGCTGCAGGATCTCGCGCAGGCGCTGCTGCACGCTAGCGTCGTCCTCGATCACGAGCACGCCGACCTGCGAGCGCGCGATGCTCTGCTCGTTCGGCGAGAGCTGGTCCGTCGCGACGGCCGGAGCCTCGCGCGATATCTCGCCGGCCTCCATCACGAGGGCGCGCAATTCGCTGTTGACCCAGGGCTTGTTGACGAAGCGATAGACCTCGCCTTCGTTGACCGAACCCAGCACCGCCTTGAGATCCGAATAGCCGGTCAGCAATACCCGCATCGCGCGCGGATGCTTCTCGCGGATCTCACGCAGCACGTCGACACCGAGCATCTCCGGCATGCGCTGGTCGCAGACCACCACGTCGACGTTGTGCGTGACCGCCAGCTGCGCCGCTTCGCGCGGTTCGGTCGTGACATACACCTCGAGTTCCCGAAACAGGGCCTTGAGCGCGCGCAGGATGCGCGCTTCGTCATCGATGAACAGCACGCGCAGGACCCCGCGGTTGGGATCACTGGCCGGCATCTCGAAATCCTGTCCTAGCATGAACGCGTGCCTTTAGGGAACCTCTGAACGAACAGTTCGTGCTTTCGGAGCCCCCTTGAGTCAAGGGGGCGGCCAAATGCCTGCGCAGCAGGCGTTTGGCGGGGTTGTGGAGATCTGGTGCAAATCACAAGAGCGGCACTCCAGAACCTTGCTCAACACTTTCCTAGTGCAGGGTCGGTCGCGCTGCGCTTTCGCTTGGCAGCATGACGGTGAATTCCGAACCTCGGTTCGGCGTAGTTCGCACTTTGATCGATCCGCCATGCGATTTCACGATCTTGTGGACGATCGACAAACCGAGCCCGGTGCCCTCACCGGGCGCCTTGGTCGTGAAGAACGGATCGAAGATCTTCGGCAGCACGTCGTCGGGAATGCCGCAGCCCGTATCGGAGAACGCGATCTCGACGTTGCCGTCGGCGGCGCGCGTGGCGACGGTCAGCGTGCCTTCGTCTTCCATGGCCTGCGCCGCATTGGTAATCAGATTGAGGAAAACCTGGTTGAGCTGCGAGGGCATGCCGCGCACGCGCGGCACGCTGTCGAGCTTGCGCACGATCTTGATACGGTCGCGCAGCTGGTGCCCGGCGATCATCAGCGCACTCTCGACGCCTTCGTTCACATCCATGAGGTCCAGGCCGTCGCGGTCGACGCGCGCGAAGCCCTTGAGATTCTGCACCAGCGAGGACAGCTGGGTGATGCCCTCGGCGGAATCGGCCAGCAGTTCCTTGGCCTCGGTGAGCAACGGGCTCTTCTCCACTGCCTTGCGCGCTTCGAACAGCTTGCGCCGCGATTCCTCGACATGCTTGACCAGCTTGTCCAGCGATTCCTTGTCGGCGCCGAACATCAGATCGACCGGCTGCTGGCAATACTGCACGGCGATGTCGTAGTTCTTGACCAGCTTGCGATAGTCGTCGAGCAGTTCGCCCACGACTTCGACATTGCTCTTGACGAAGCCCAGCGGCGTGTTGAGCTCATGCGCAACGCCCGCGACCATCTGGCCGAGCGAGGCGAGCTTGGTGGTGTGGATGACCTGCGACTGGCTCGACTGCAGTTGCTTGAGTTCGACCTCGGTCTGCTGGTGGTCAACCTGCAACTGGGCTCTCGCCGCTTCGACCTGGCGCAAACGCCAGAACAAGGCGCCAGCCGCCGCAGCCAGGGCCAGCACCAGAATCACGAGCACTGCTGTCACGAAACTCTCCCCATCACGTTCCCCCTGCACGCGGCCTGCCGTGGCCACGATCGACGGGCGGCACGACGTCCTGCGTGCGGCCTACCGGGGTTGCTGCATCGAGCCGTTGACAGATCGATAACATCCGTCCGCCGCCCTCAGTCCCGGGCGCAGTATAAGCATGGCGGCCGGCTGCCTATTCCCGGTAATGTACCGCCTGTCGGCGCTTTCGTGATCGGATTCACCGAAAAGCCGTACAGCGGCGACGGCGGGGCCAATCCGGCCGCAACGCGCCGCTATTTCGCCAACCGGGGTTTCGCCGGGGCAGCCGGCGCGAAACCTCCACCGGAGACTGCGCATGATTGCCCGCGTCTGGCGTGGCGTGACCCTCGCGGTCAGGGCCGACGAATACCTGGAACACCTGCGCGAGACCGGCCTGCGCGACTTCGTGCAGACGCCGGGCAACCGCGGCGTGCAGGTGATCCGGCGCGTCCAGGGCGAACACTGCGAGTTCCAGATCCTTTCTTTCTGGGATTCGATGGAAGCGGTGCGACGCTTCGCCGGCAAGGAAGCCGAGCGCTCACGCTATTGGGACGCGGACGAGGAGTTCCTGCTCGAGATGGAGCCACTGGTGCGCCACTTCGAGGTTGCCGAGATGATCGGCGATTCCTCGGGGTCCGCTACCAAAGACTAGCAGGCTGTTGAGAATCGCGCCTTTTTCACTGCCGCGATAGAGCCGGTCA
>NZ_JAVTWC010000066.1:0-9871 GCF_032229445.1 Tahibacter sp. | reverse complement strand
CTAACGACACCAACGCACTCGCGTTCTTGATCTCCGGAATAGCGGGGCAGCTTCATCTTTCATGATAGCGGCGAGCAATGGCAAGCGACTTGGGCTGCGTCGGACCCGACCAAGCCAGTACGTATCACGCTTGCCTGGACAGACGCACCGGGCATGGTCGGGGTGCAACCGCAGGTGAACGATCTAGATCTGAGCATCGTGGCATCCGGTCAGAACGATATCTGGCGCGGGAACCGGTTTAATGGTGGTTGGAGCATCCCCGGCGGTGCGGCGGATCGCTTCAACAACTACGAAGCGGTCTTCCTTCCGGCGGGCATGGCCGGCAGCATGGGTATCACGGTAGACGCACACAACATCGCGGGGATCGGCGTTCCAGGAACAGGTGATGGAGCCAGCCAGGACTTCGCTGTGGTTTGCTACAACTGCACTGCGCAACCGGAGTTCCGCCTGAGCAGTGATCAGGCGCGGCCGCAGGCCTGTGTGGATACGCCGTCCCAGGTGCCGTTGCAACTGGGTTCGATTCTCGGCTTTGCCAGTCCGGTCCAGCTGCAGGCCACCAGCGCAAGCGAGCTGGCGCTGTCATTCACTGACAATCCAGTATCGCCTCCGGGATCGACAGCGCTCGTCGTCAGCGCCAACGGGGCTGCGTCGGTTGGCGAACATCTGATCCGCGTCGATGGTCAGTCGGGCCAGCAGACGCGTTCGCTGTCGCTGCCACTTTCGGTCTATGCCGAGCGTCCGGGCGAACCCGAGTTGCTGACGCCTGCCGTCGCAGCGGTGACTGAAGCGACCCCGACCTTCACCTGGAATCCGGTCGCAGGTGCGCATGTCTATCGACTCGAAATCTCGACCGATCCCTACTTCAAGAACATAGTCATGGCGCCTGAAGTCAACGGTACCGCGTGGACGGTGCCTGATGACGCACCGCTGGCTTCCAGTCGCAGCTACTGGTGGCGCGTCGTGGCAACCAACGCCTGTGGCGAAAGCCTCGTCACACCTGCCGGCGACACCATTTTCCGCGATGATTTCGAGATCGCTGCCGACGCAAGAGCGTTCATCACTGCATCTCAGCCCGGCGACTGTGCGCTCGACATTCCCGCCATCACGGTTTTCAGCGATGACATTGAGCAGGGCGTGGCGGGCTGGAGTTCCGGTGCGGCGGCGGGCCACAACAACACCTGGCGACGCAGTGCGGAACTGGTTCACAGCGGTGGTTTTGCCTGGGTAGCCGACAACCCCGATGCAATCAATGATCAATGGCTGGTTTCACCATCGATCAATCTCCCGTCAATCGGGCTGAACACCTTGTCCCTGCAATTCCGAAATCATCGCGCGCTGCCATCGCAAGGTAGCAGCTGCCTGGACGGAATCACGCTCGAGATCGGAGTGAACGGTGCTGCCTGGGCTCCAGTGTCCGTCGGCATTCTGAGCGACCCGTACGATGGCACCATCGCAAGTCTGTTCAGCAATCCACTGGGGGCAAGAAAAGCCTGGTGTGGCAGTCCGCAGGAATGGCGCAAGACGGTGGTTGACCTGCAACCGTACGCTGGCGCGAAAGTGCGACTGCGTTTCAGGCTTGGTAGCGACAACCGTATTCCTGCACGAACGACAGCATGGTCACTGGACGACGTGAGAATCAGTGCTTGTCCGACGGGCTAGATTGACACGGCACAGGGGCGTTGCCGCGGGCCCATGCGCCACGAATGCGACGTGCAGGTACAGCCCAAATCAATCCAGAACAGCGATTGAATGCCGCCCTGGCGGGCTCTTGAGAAGCTCGACCTCGCCGGTGCGCGGCGATGCCGCGCTGCTTCAACGGAGCGACGAAGTCGCGCGTGTCGCAGCGCCTGGTCGGCGCCGCGCGTGGCTCCGGATGTGAGATGTGTATCGACCAGGGCCAGCGCTCCATCGCGCTATCCGGTACCGGGGGCATGACAACCAGCAAGGCCATTGCGGTTTTCCATCAGAGCGTCAACCAGGTAGCTCGGTTTTGCTTCCTTGCCTTTGCCCTGGCGGATCAGGCGGGCATCCGGGTCTGTCGTCGAAGCGTGCGTGTCATTGCTGCGCTTCGAAACGCTCCATGCATCCACGTTCCTATCGCAGGACGGGTCCTGCGATAGAGGTGTGCGCACGCGCTATGGCCTGTCCGTTGCCGGAATCGACGCGGAGAACTGCACGTCCTTTAACGCAACATCCGGCAGCGCGTATGCGGTCGCCAGCATCGCGCCTTCGTGGATGATCTCGGGAAACACAATGCCGGGCAGCGTCTGCACGGCGAATATTTCCTGCACGCCGCCAGTGAACTTCAGCAATCCAATCGTGCTGCCGGTGCCAGTATGCACGGCCCATACCCCCGACAATCGGTCACTGTTGTCTTCGGTGATCGGGATCTCGGTGAATGCGTTGCTTTCACGCAGCTGTGAAAGTCCGATGAAGGCCACCGGCCCGAGGAAATCGAGCCCGCGAGCGAAGCCCGGCACCCGCGCGATGTCGGTCTTTTTGCCAGTCGCCGGCTCGATCGTCACCAGCGCGCCGCGCCCCGATTCGAGCACCCATAACTTGCCGTCGTGCCAACGCGGTGAATGCGGCATCGACAGTCCGCGCGCGATCACCTTGTTCGACTGCATGTCGATGACCAATCCGCCATCGCGCTTGTTGGCGCGCCAGCCCATCGGCGTGTTGGTCTCGCCCAGCGCGGTGAGATAGCGCGGCTTGCCATCACGCATCGCGAGGCCATTCAGATGGCATCGATCCTCGGGTGCCAGATGGCTGACGAAGCTTGGCCGCCAGCGGGGCACGAAGCTTGATTCCGCATCGAGCGTGCACAGGCAAGAGAACAGCGTGTTGACGAACCAGAGATCGCCCTTGCCATCCCAGGCCATCTCGTGGATGTCGATCGCACCAGTAATATGGCCGCGACGCGCGAGGTAGACCGCATCGTGGCGCGGCGGATCATTGAGCCGCTTGGCGACGGCGGGCATGTTGCGGAACTCGGCGATCTCGATGTTGGTGCCGAGTGCCAGACGCTCACCGTCGGCCGCCATGCCCATCGGGCGATTGAAGGCGCGGAAGTGTGTGTTGATCGTCGCCCCATCGGGACGCAGGATCACCAGCTTGCCAGCTTGGTAGGTACTCACCACGAGGCATCCGTTCAACTGCCGCAGCAGGTCCGGAAAGTTGCTCGTGTGGACGCTGGTCAGCGTCATCGCCGGTGCGCTCGCGCATTCGTGCGCCGTCGCGTCCAACGCGGGCGCTGAGGGGTCGTGGGCGGCGGGCTCGATCGTGTGCATGGCAATCATTCCGGATGGGTGCGGGGGGCTGCCCGCGCACCTCGATGGATGCACGAGCGACCAATGTAGCTGGCATCGGACGCGCATGGTGAAGGCTGCTGGCAGCCACTGTCCATGCCGTCCACGGTTGCCTGGATAAAGCCGGGATTCCTTCCACTCGACGATCAACACATGCTCGTCGCTGCTCGGCGACAGTTCGCCGCCCGCGCTCCTGGCACCGGCTGCAACGCCTCGCGCGGCATCGGCAAGTTTTGCAAACGTCGGCGAATCGACGTATGCGACGACGAGTTCAGGTCTGACGCGAAAATCTGCCCTGATCGGGTTCAGGTCGACATACGTCATGCAGGCCAACACACCTTCGTTTGCACTGCAGTAACGGAAAACAGCGTTGCCCTTAGGCCGCGCACCAGATCTCCACATGGGGGGGGGACGGGTTGATGTTGCTTTGTCGGGAGAAACGCGCTTCTGCTACGGCCAATACAGCGTTTTACGCCACGCTCCCTACATCACGCGAACACCCCATCCCCGCCCAATTTTCCCTTGAAGGGGAGGGCTCGAAGCTCTCGGCTTGGCGTAGCATCACCACATTATTGCCAGGCGCTCTTAGCGCGCCGCTGTGCCGCCGTGCACGAAGCGCTGTTGCAGCGCGGCTAGCGCCACCGCGGATTCGCGGCGGATCCGGAAGCGTCCGAACAGCGCATCGACGGCGCGCAGCCATAGCGGCTGCACTGCATAGTCCAGCGTGCGCGTGAAGATCGTGCCGTTGCCGTCGGCGGCGAAGTCGTAGCGCAGGCGCACGCGGCTGCCGTCGTCCATCGTGGCTGTCGCTTCCCACCGATCCGGGCGCTGTGCATCGATGACGCGCCAATGCAGGCGGCGCCGGAATCCGGCGGTGCGGATGTTTTCCTCGAACGTCGCACCCGCGGGCTGCGACACGCGCGTGTCCGGGATCGTACCCATCGAGGCCGCGTGCCACTCGTGCCAGCATGATGGCATCGTGAGGTAGTCGTAGGCGCGCTGCGGCGTGGTCGCGAGCGGCGTGTGGCTGATGTGGATCGGCATGGGCGTGGTTTCCGGGTGGGAGTGGCGCGGCTGAGAGCGACTGCGCGATCAGCGCGGCTGCACACGAGATGATTGAGGATCTTCCGGTTCCCAGCGCAAGGTGCCGCGCAGCCAGTCGGTCAGCGGGAACACGAGATTGAAGTTGCACGCCTGCATGAGATCGCGACGGTGATGCAGTTCGTGCAGGCGCCGCATCTGGCGGATCCACGGCAGTTTTGCGAGCGGGTGGTGCGCCGGCAGATGCTCGCAGGCGTGGAACACTTCGTAGGTCAGATAGCCGCCGAGCAGCGTCGCGCAGAACAGCGCGGCGACGTTGGTGCTGAACAGCGCGATCGCTGCGTAGGCCGGTGCCAGGCCCGCGCAGAACAGCACGATGAGCCAGGCCGGGAAAAAGATCACGCGCCAGTCGCGCGCCTGCTCGTAGCGCATCCGCCCGGCGACGAAGAAGCTGTGGTGGTCGCCCGTGTGGCGCCTGTAGAACAGCGCGCCGATGCGATGCTTGTGGTGTCCGTAGCGGCGATGCACCGTGTACTCGCCCACGTTGAACACGACGAGCCCCAGCGGGATCGCCAGCCACTCCCACGCGCGCACCGTGTCGAGCCGGCTGATCAGCAGCGTCAGCGCCGCCACGCCGAACGCGACCACGAAGCCGCCGTGCAGCCAGGCGTTGTACCAGCGGCTGATGCCACTGCGGTAGCGGGCGCGGAAGGCTTCGGTGTCGTGGGTCATGCGGTGCTCCGGTGTTCGTGGCGGCACGGTGCGGCGACAGCGGTTCGCCGGTAGCGTCCAGGGCGTCGCTGGTCAGTCGGCGGTCGTGCGCAGCGGCAGGCCCGATGCGAATCGACTACCGGCGCGCGGCGCACACCCGCCACGCTGGTGCCGATCATCGGCCAGTCGTACACGCGGCGCATTGACAGCGCTGCGCGCGCGATTGACATTTCGCGCCAACTCCGCAGGCACCCCGCATGCTCGATCCGCGTACCGTCTCCAATCCCTATGTCCGAACGCTGCTCGGCGTGCTCGACGTCCAGGGCGTGGACGTGCGCGCGATAGTCGCTGCCTTGCATCTGGACACGGCGGCGCTCGACGATCCCAACGGCCGCATCGCTCCCGAAATCGTCCAGCGCATCTGGCAACACGGCCTCGCGCTGACCGGCGATCCGCTGTTGGGTCTCAAAGTCGCCGCGGCGGCGCGACCGTCCACGTTTCGCGCGCTGGGTCTCGCTGCCATGACGAGCGCGTCGCTGCACGCGGCGCTGTCACTGATGCTGCGCTACTACCGGCTCGTCAGCGAATCCGGCGCGCTGACCGCGCAACCGCAGGCCGACGGCGACATCGCCATCGTCTACACCGAGCAACTGCGGCGCGTGCGATTGCTGCCGCAACAAGTGGAAGCGATCGTCGGCGGCATCCTCGTCATGGCGCGCGGACTGTCCGAGCGTTCGCTCATGCCGACTGCCGTCGCGTTCCGGCATGCGCCGCTAGGTGATGGCAAAACCTACCGCCATTTCTTCGGCTGCGAGGTGCAGTTCAACGCACCGGCCCACGCGCTGCGACTACCCGCCGCCGAACTCACACGACGCCTGCCGCAGGCCGACGCCGATCTCCATCGCATCCACTGCGAACTGCTCGACCGCCAGCTCGCCGGTCTGCCGCAAGCCGGCTCCGTCACCGCATTCGCCAAGCAATGGCTGGCCGCACGCACCAGCGGCGCGATGCGCATCGACGACCTCGCGCAGGCGCTAGGCATGAGTGTGCGCGCGCTGCAACGCGCATTGCAGCAGGAAGGGCAGCCCTGGACTGCGCTCGTCGACAACGCACGCCGCGACGCGCTGGAGACGCTGCTGAGAGCCGGCGTATCGCTCGACGAAGCCGCGCGGCAGATGGGGTATCACGATGCGAGCAGTCTCAGTCGCGCGTCAAGGCGGTGGTTCGGCAAGACAGCGGGGGAGTGGCGGCGGGTTGTCGACCGGTAGCGCAGCCTGCGGTCGATGATGCGTTGGTGTGCGGCACGGCTCGGTGCGTCGGTACTTCCTGGCGGTTGTCGCGAAGCGAAGCCCGATGCCCTCGACGCGGCCCTCCTCATCGCGGAACATTGCCTATCCCGACTTCTACGGCCGCTATGTCCGCCGAATCCACGCCTGGCATCACCGCCTTGCTCGCCCGCTGGCGCGAGGGCGACCGTGCTGCCGAACCCGAGCTGCTGCGCACCATCTATCCCGCCCTGCGCGACATCGCCCGCGCGCGGCTGCGTGGCGCCGACCTTACCTTGAGCGCGACCGAACTGGCGCACGAAACCTACCTGCGCCTGAGCCGCAACGAGGCGATCGAGTTCCAGGATCGCGGTCATTTCTTCGCCGTGGCCGCGCGCGCGACGCGTCACTTCGTCATTGACTACCTGCGTGCTCGAAACAGCGACAAGCGCGGCGGCGGTCTGCCCTTTGCCACGCTTGATGAAATTGCCGACGATATCGTCGACGACTGTATTGATCTCAGTGTGGACTGGCTCGCCGTGGACGAGGCGATGACCGTGCTCGAAGAGGTTGATGCCGCGAGTGCCCAAGTAGTCGAGCTCAAATTCTTCTCCGGCATGACCACCGATGAAATTGCCACCGCGATGGATGTTTCCCGCGCCACCGTGGTGCGCGATTGGCGGTTTGCGAAGGCATGGCTGGCGGACCGGCTCGAGTCTGCCACCGATACCGTACGCAAATGACGAATTGCGCCAGCGGAAAGCGGCCGAGACAGTGGTCGGCCTTTCACAACCGACTCAGCTGCTGACCGCGGAATGCTTATGACCGGAAATCCGTTTCTTCGCCTGAAACAGATCTTCAACACGCTCGTCGAGCTTCCGGAGAACGAGCGCGGCGACTATCTCGCCATGCAGCGCGACATCGACGACGAGACGCGCCGACAACTGGAAGACCTGGTTAGCGCCGACGGCCGTCATGCAAACGCAACCGCCCGGCGCGCCATGGACGCAAAGGCGACGTCGCCATCGGGCTGGATCGGCCAGAAAATCGGCGGGTTCAGGATCGAGCGCGTGCTAGGCCACGGCGGTATGGGCAGCGTCTATCTGGCCGAGCGTGTCGACGGTGGCGCCGTGCAGAAGGTGGCCATCAAGACGCTCCACGCGTGGCGCCTCGATTCGGCTGGGCTGGCGCGATTCCGCCTTGAAGGGCAGGTGTTGGCACTGCTGCAGCATCCGAATATCGCCATGCTTCACGACCTGGGCGAACTGCCAGATGGCGCGCCGTACGTGATCATGGAGTATGTGCGCGGCACCCCGCTGATCGAATTCCAGCGGGAACGCCATCTCGACGTGCCACAGACGCTGCAACTTTTCCTGCTCATCTGCGAGGCGGTGTCGTATGCGCACCAGAATCTCGTCGTTCATCGTGACATCAAGCCAAGCAACATTCTTGTCGATCTGAACGGAGCCCCCAAACTGCTCGACTTTGGTATCGCCAAACCGCTCGTCGGTCGCCTGGGCAATATCGATATCGAGAACACGGGTACCGCGCAACAGTATTTCTCGCTGAGAAATGCGGCACCGGAACAACTACTGGGTCAGAAAATCACCGTCGCCTGCGACGTCTACGGTCTCGGCACCTTGCTGTACGAGATGCTGTGCGGCCACCCGGCCCACAATCTGGACGGCCTTGCTCCCGCCCAGGCGCAGCGCCGGGTCATCGAGGAAGAGCCGTTGCCGCCCAGCCGGCGCGCTGCAGCGACAGAGGCAAAACAGCTGCGCGGCGATCTCGACGCAATAACCGCGATGGCTTTGCGCAAGAATCCCCAGCAGCGCTATCGCAGCGTCGACGAGTTTGCCGCCGACGTGCGACGCCACCTGCGCGGCTATCCGGTCGAAGCGCGCGAAGGCTCCGGTTTCTACCGCGCAACGCGCTTTTTCCATCGACACCGGACGGCTATCGTCACGGCTTCGATGTTCGTCGTACTCGTCCTGGCAGCTGCTGCGCTGTTGTCAAGGCAGTATCTGAGCACCCAGTCCGAGCGCGTGCGCGCCGAGAGCGTCACCGGCGTCATCCTGGACGCACTGGAGTCGGTCGATCCGAGCAACGCCCAGGGCAAGGAACTGACGGCGCGCGAAGTGTTCGATCAGGTCGGCAAGCAGGCCCTGGCTTCGCTGCACGATCAGCCGGCGACCCGGGCGCGCATCGTTGCAACACTCGCCCGCATCAATCTTCAGCTCGGTCTGCCGAAGGAGGCCGTTTCGCTGCTCGATGCGGCGAATACCGGCTCTGGATCGACGCACGACGAGGTTCTTGCGGACATGGAAGGGACGCGTGCGGAGGCGCTGATGCTGCTTTCCCGGCTCGACCTCGCGCGCGCCGCGCACAGCACAGCCACTGCGCACGCGCAGAGCGCCGAACAACGAGC
The DNA here is from genome assembly GCF_032229445.1 of Tahibacter sp. Classification (NCBI taxonomy): domain Bacteria; kingdom Pseudomonadati; phylum Pseudomonadota; class Gammaproteobacteria; order Lysobacterales; family Rhodanobacteraceae; genus Tahibacter; species Tahibacter sp. The sequence goes on along the minus strand of NZ_JAVTWC010000066.1, from coordinate 1,118 downwards.
TCGACTGCAATTGCTCGATGCGATGCTGTTGAAGTACGAAAGCAAGCCCGATGAGGCCATCGTCGTGCTGCGAAATCTGATCGCGTCGGCCTCGAATGCCAGCGAGAAGATCAGGTTCTCCGCACGCCGCGAGCTTGCCGATGCTTACCTGCAAAAGGAAGATCGCGTGGAGGCTTGGGCCGTTGGTGCAAGCCTGCTTGCCGATCAGCGCAAGGTTTATACCAACACGCATCCCGAGTTGCTGACGACGCTCATCTATCTGGCGAGCATCGCGACCTATGTGGAGCGCAATGCCGACGCGATCGCGCTCGCCGCGGAGGCAATGGCCATCACCCGGCAACTCTACGGCCAGGAGACCCTTCCCTATGCCGCTGCGCTGAACCAGTACTCGAACGCGATGGAACTGGAAGAGCGTTTTGACGAAGCCAAGAAGCATTCAATCGAAAGCTTGCGAATCTCCCGGCAGTTGCTCGGTGACGATGCTTTCAGTGTCGGCGGTTCGCACTTCAACTTGGCTAACCTGTACGCACGAAGAGGTGAGGACGCCTTCGCTCAGACACATTACCGCGAAGCATTGCGAATAGGCGAGATTCAAGCCAAGGACACCAGCGGCGCGCTCTATCTGTTCCGCGCCCTGCTCGCGCACAATCTCGTTCGCACAAAGAACTACGCCGAAGCCATCAGGACCGTAGACAGCGCATTGGGCATGGCGGCGCGGCATCCGGAGATCGACGATCCCGACCTCGATGTGCTCTCTGGCTTCGTGCGCGCTTGCGCCGTGCAGGGCAATGAGCCCAGCGACACGCATCGTGCCGCATTGCGCAACGCCATGGAGCGCGCGCGCGTCGACGCCGTCGACGCGCCGACCAAGCTGTTTGTCGCATTGCTGATGCCCTCGGCGGAGCTGCTGCTGCGGTAGGCATGGCGCCGGCCCGCAACGTCTGGCCGTCGGGTGAGCGTGCATCGTTCGGAGCCGGGAAGCACATGGCAGTCCTCGAGCGGTCGAACCGGTGTCTGCGTAGGCACGCAGAGATCGGGCAAGAGATCGGGGACATCAGAGATCGGGCAAGAGATCGGGGACATCCATGATTTGAGAGATCGGGGACATCCATGATTTG
>NZ_JAVTWC010000065.1:0-62245 GCF_032229445.1 Tahibacter sp. | reverse complement strand
TGGGACAGCTGGCCGTCTGCCGCATCTTGAACTGGATCTGGGGCATGGCGAGCCGCGGACGGCACGATGGTCCGCTGATAATCGGCAGCGCGCCGCCGTTGGAATACGCGGACGCGCCGTAGCCCTCGACCGGCCCAAACTGATCGGGACAGAGGAAGGTCTGTAGCGATCCCAGTTTGATGCTGCGGGTTTCGGGGTCCGGCGGATCCCAGCCGGGACACTGGATGGTATACATGTACTTGCGGTTGCCGTCGGGCGGCAGATTGGTATTGATGTAGCTGATGACGCCGTAGCGACTGGTCCAGTTGTAGGCGCTGATCTGTGCGAACGGATCCGCCCACGCGTTCTCGTAAGCGCCGCGCACGAAGGTGCACTGGGGAAAGCTGGCGCGCATATGTTCGTACAGCGCGTCCACCGCATTCTGTTCGGAGTCGCACAGGTTCGGGTACAGGGGATCGCCCGCCGACGGGCAGACGTCCGGCGCGCCGTTCCAGCCTTGGGAATAGCCGCGCGGAAAGGTCTGCTCGGGTGGCTGATCGGGGATGAAGAAATCCATCCGCCACTCTTCCAGGCCGGTCGTTCCGGCGTAGGAGCCGGTCGGATACGGCGTCTTGGCCCGAATCACGTCGCGATAGCTGGCGGGCAGTACGGCCCTCATGCCGGCTTGCGCGTCGGCCATGCTGGGATAGCACTGCGACTGGTTCTGCCACGAAAAGCAGAAGTCGTTCGGCAGAACCGGCGAGGTTTGCGCCGTGGACGGCGAAGTCCACGACAGGGGCAGCAACAAGGCCGCGAGTATCGGCAGGTGCCTCATGAAAAGTCCTTTGGGTTGAGCATGGCGTCCTCGGAGGGCATTCGCATCAGGGGAGGGATCCCGGGGCGCGCGGAGCGCGGCGAGGGATCGGCAATACGGACGCGGACTGGAGCGCCTGACCTGATCAATTTTTTTGCCGACGGATTCGAGGCGCGACGGCCTTGGGCTCAGGTGCTCTGCTTGCGCGCCAGCGCGGCGCGCAGCGCCTCCCAATCAGCCTTGAATTCCGGGTCTTCGCGAAACTCGGCGTCGGCCTGTTCGCATTCGGCGACGAGCGCGGCGACTTCGTCCCACCGCTCGCGCCGGGCCAGCACGATGGCGAGGTTCATGCGCGCCATGAAGCCGTTGCCCAGTGGATTGTCGAGCTTCGTGTTCATGCTGGCCCGGCGCAGCACCGGCTCGGCGGCGGCGAAATCGCCGCTCTTGCGCAACAGGGTGCCGTAGTCGGCGGCGAAGGAGCCGATGTTGCCCGATTCCTTGCCGAAGGCGACCTGGCCGACCTCGTAGGCCTTCGCGTACCACTTCAGTGCCGCGGCGGCGTCGATCTTGCCGTAGTCGTAGGCAACACCGAGCTGGTAGGCGACCACGGCGATGTCTCCGCTGGGCGCATCGCCATGGACCTTGGCGTAGATGGCCTGCGCCTTGTGCAGTACCTCCAGCGCCTGTGGGAAACGATAGGCGGTGATGTTGGCACCGCCGGCGACCAGCCACGCGTTGGCTTCCGAGACCGAATCCGGGCCGTACATGCGCGCGCTGTCGGCGGCAGCTTCTGCGATCAGCGTGATCGCCTCGTCGTAGCGCTTGAGGCGCCGCAGCGTGTTGCCACGCGCGAACTTGAGCCACAGCAGTAGCGTCGCGTCGCCGTCCATCCGGCGTCTGACCAGGCCGTCGGCGAACCCGATGCGCTCCAGTGTGCGCTGCGCGGCATCCTCGCCGGGGACGCGGCAAGTCTTCGCGGTGTAGAGCAGCGTCCGCACGAAGCCCTCGGGATCCTGTTCGGCGCCGGCGAACATTTCCGCCGTCAGCGCTTCGGCCTGGCGACAGGCATCAGCGGCATCGCTCTGCCAGCGCACCTGGATGACGCGCAGGCGCGATAGCCACGGCAGTTCCATGCCGGGCCTGTGCGCTGCCTCCAGCGCCTGCAGCCGGTCGACCTGCGGCTGCAGTTTGTCGAACTGCGAGTCCATGAGCAGGACTTCGATGTTCTGGCGCAGCTCCGCCAGCACCGCCTCGGGGTCGATCCCCGGTGTGGCATCGAGCAGCGCCAGCGCCTGGGTGCTCAGGCCCGACGCCGTGCCGTATTCGCCGATGCTCGCGTAGATGCCGGCGAGAGTACCGGCGATGCGTGCACGGATGGCCGGCTCGTCGGCGAGCTTGGGCTCGAGCAGGCCGCGCGCATGATCGAGGGCTTCGCCGATGGGCACATTGGCTCGCTTGGCCACGGCCGGATCGCCGGCGCGAAACACGGTGAGCAGAAATTCGGTCACGGCCTCGGCGCTGCGGCCGGCGTTGACCGCGCGGTCGCGCTCGGCGGCGGTCTGTCGCACCTGGTGGACCAGCATCATCGTGAACATGCCCACACCCAGCATCGCCACGACGGCGGCGGCCAGGCTGCGGCGGTGGCGCCGGACGAAACGGCCGAGGCGATAGCGACGGTCGCCGCGCCGGCCCAGCACCGGCAGGTCCTGCCGATGCCGTTCGAGGTCCTGCGCGAGCTGTTCCACCGACCGATAGCGCTGGGCCGGCTCCTTGCGCACGGCGCGCTGCACGATGGCGTCGAGGTCGCCGCGCAAAGCCTTCGCCAGCGCCGCACCGCTGGCGAAGCGGCGCGCGCTAGCCACGGCTTCCGGTACGGACGCGGCGGTCTGGCTGGGCGTGGACGGAACGACGTAGGCGATCTTTCGCTCGAGCTCGGCCAGGGAATCGCCATCCACGGCGAAGATCGGGCTGCCGCACAGCAGCTCATGCAGCAAAGTACCCAATTGGTAAACGTCGCAGGTCACCGCGGCGGCCTCGCCGCGGAGCTGCTCGGGCGCGGCGTTCACCGGTGAGAAATAGCGCTGCTGCTCGACCGTCTGCTGCAGCCGCGCGGCATCGGGCGCCACCAGCGGCCTGGCGATGCCGAAATCGATCAGTCTCGGCACGCCCTGGCTGTCGATGATCACGTTGCTAGGCTTGATGTCGCGATGCAGGATCAGCTTGGAGTGGGCGTACTGGACCGCGTCGCAGACGCCGCGGAACAGGCGCAGGCGCTCGGCGATGCCCAGGCGCTGCTCGTCGCAGTGCACGTCGATGGGCGAGCCGCGCAGGTACTCCATGACGTAGTAGGGCTCGCCCGCGGCGCTCTCGCCCGCGTCGAGCAGTCGGGCGATGCCGGGATGATCGAACGCCGCGAGGATTTCCCGCTCGCGCTGGAAGCGCTCGCGCGTGTGTTCGTCGAGGCTGCCGGCGTGCAGCACCTTGATGGCGACCTGCTGCTGCACACGGCCGTCGCTGCGCTCGCCCAGATACACCACGCCCATGCCACCGCGACCGATCTCCCGCAACAGCACGAAAGCACCCAGGCGCGTACCCACGGCCGACGGCATCACTGCGGCCGACAGCGCCGCGACGGCCGCGCCGGTGTGGTCTGCCCATTGCCGGTTGGCCGTCAGCATTGCCGCCAGCGCGCCAGCGACGACAGGGTCGGCGCTGCGCTCGGCGGCGACCAGCGCCTCGGCCGCGACACGGTCCAGCGTCTCGGCCCGCCCGAACAGCGACTGCAGGCGCTGCCACTGTTGCGTGGATAGCGTGGATCCCATCGGTTGCGTCGTCCCTGTCGAAGTCGTCCCGGTGAAGTGCAGGACGCGCAACGGCGCCATATCCCTCAGAGGCGACGGTGCAACCAGGCGCGGGCGAATTTCCAGTGCCTCACGACCGTGGCAACGCTGATCTCGAGCAGCGTCGCCACTTCGTCATTGTTGAGCCCGCCGAAGTAGCGCAGCTCGACCACGCGCCCGGCGATGGGATCACGCCCTTCGAGCTGTTGCAGCGCCTGCTCGAGCTGCAGCCAGTCGATGGGGCTGCTTTCGGCCGGCGCGTCGGCGTCATGCTCCGGGTCGATCTCCAGGCTGACGACGCGCATGCCGGCGCCTCGTTTCTCGGCCTGGCGTTCGCGCACCAGATCGATGAGCACGCGTCGGGTCACGCGTGCGGCGATGCCGAGGAAATGCGCGCGTCCCTGCCAGTCCGCCCGCTGTCCGGCCAGTCGCAGGTAGGCTTCGTGCGTCAGGTCCGTGGCCCGCAGCGACAGCTGGTGCGACAGTGGCCGCAGCGAACGCTGGGCGATGGCCTTGAGCGCCGGATACAGCGTGGCGATCAGGCGCTGTTCGGCCTCGCGGTCGCCGCCCTGCCAGCGCTGCAGCCAGTCGTTGATCTCGGCGTTGGTGGGGTCTGCGGGCACAGTGGGTTTCGCATCAAGGGCCGGCGACGTCAGGCCGGCCGGCGCCCGTATGGTACTGCGCGCGCAGGAGCGGCACGGGCGCGGGATGGAAGATGCCTCTTCCTGCAACGCACGCGAACCATCGCCGCGCCGGACCAGTTCCGCAGGCCCGGCGGATGCCCTGGCAGTGCTCCGCTCGCTGACCAACCGGTCGGCCAGATCCCGGCCGTGCGCCACACCTCCGACGAAAAAAGCAAGAAATATCAGCACCGCGGCGGCAAGCCGCCCGTGGCGGCTTTTTCCAGCCGGCCAGTGTTGTCCACGCGCGGTCCCAGTTCCCCCGGGAATCCGCGTCGTCACGTGCTGCATTGCCGCGTGCGTCGCGACCGCGGCTGCGTACAGTGTCGCGGCCCTTGGCGTTCGCCGGGCACGGATCGGGGGGTCCGTTCATTCATCGGGAGGTATGCCGTACATGATCCGCACACATCGTCTTGCGCTCGCCGTTGCCGCGCTGCTGTCGCTGTCGGTCGCACCCGCCATGGCTCAGAGCGACAGGTTCGCCGCAGAAATGAATTCCGAAACCGTGACCGTCGAAGCCGACCCCGGCGCGACCGGCGGCGCGACGTTCCAGACCCTGGCCAATCCCCTCGTCGTCACGGCGCTGAGCGCGCCGGACCCGGTGGAGCTGAGCCTGCTCGCCGAGCGCCGCCGCAACCAGGACCGCCATGGCCAGCCGCTCGAAGTGGCCTTCGCCCGCGAAACGGGCGCCAGTTCTGTAGGTCTGGACAAGTTGCAATGGCAACCGCTGGCCGGCGGTGCCCAGGGTGCGCAGCTGCGCGTGCAGTCCGACGGTGCCGTCGCACTGCGCGCCGCACTGGAATTCGTCGCACCGGCCAACGGCGCGCGTATCAATATCGACGACATGACGCTGCGCTTCCGCGGCGACGACGGCCAGACCTTCGAGGTCGCGGGCCGGGATCTGGCCGCCGGTGAGGCGAACTGGTCACCGGTGGTGCGGGGCCAGACGCTGACGATCGAGATCGTGCTCGCCGCGGGCTCGCGTGCGCAGGCACTGACCCTGCGCATTCCGCAACTGTCGCATTTCGATGTCGACCCGGCGTCCACCGACGCTGCCATCGGCCAGAAAGTCGGCGAGAGCGACTACTGCGAACGTGACATCGTCTGCCGCACGAGCCCGCCGTCGGGCTTCACCAGCACGGCCAACGCGGTCGCGCGCATGGTGTTCACCAAGAGCGGCAGCTCCTACCTGTGCACCGGCACGCTGCTCAACAACGGCTTTTCGCCGAAGAAGCGCACGTTCTGGACCGCCAACCACTGCATCGGCACGCAGAGCGTCGCCAACACGCTGCAGACCTACTGGTTCTACCAGGTGACGACCTGCAACGGCTCGACGGTGAGTTCGTCCGCGCGCACGCTGACCGGCGGCGCCTATCTTCGCCATAACAACAGCGCACGCGACACCGCGCTGCTAGAGCTCAAGACGGCACCGCCGGCCGGCGCGGTCTACGCGGGCTGGAGCAGTTCGGCCATCGCCGCGACGAGTACCGCGATCGAAGGCATCCACCATCCGGCCGGCGATGTGAAGAAATACTCGCTCGGCACAGTGACGCAGCTGTCCGGCAGCATCGACGGCAAGGGTCCGTTCTACCGCGTGCGCTGGTCCACCGGCGTGACCGAAGGCGGCTCGTCGGGTTCGGGCCTGTTCACCGTCAGCGGCGGCAATTACCAGTTGCGCGGTGGCCTGTACGGCGGCACCTCGTACTGCTCGGCGCCGACCGATCCTGACTACTACTCGCGCTTCTCCGATGTGTACTCGAGCTTCAGCAGCTATCTGACACCGTAGGCGGCAGACCGGCCGGTCCGCCTGGACCGGCCGGTTTTTTCCGCGCATATTCCATTGCGCGATGAGGTCGGTCTCACTACGGTGGCGTGCACGGAAATCACCGCATGCGCGGACGGGTTCACAGTAGGCGATGACGACATCGTCATAATTTCCCGGCTGTCCAGCAATTGCAGATTTCCAGAAAAACGCAGCCGATAACCACAACGAGCGTTACCGCGGAATGTGCTGCACGCAGCGTGCTCCGCCTTCATGCGCGCCTTGCGCGCAAACCCACCGACTGCCTATCCACCTCCGGGCAGCGGACTCTGCGATGCCATCACGCCCAGCGGATTCCCTGATCCGTCCGGGCGCGGAGCCGCGTGTCTTCATCCCAGGAGGAAACCGACCGTGTCCCATCCGCTCGTTCTGCGCCGTTCCCTGCTCGTCCCCGGAGTGTTCGTCCTCGCCACCGCTGCGGCCGCGTTGCTGCCACTGCGCAGCCATGCCCATGGCTCGATGGTCGTACCCGAAAGCCGCATCTATCACTGCTTCCGGAGCAATCCCGAAAACCCCACCGATCCCGCCTGCCGTGCAGCCAAGGAGGTCGGCGGCACCCAGGCCTTCTACGACTGGACCGGTGTCAATCAGGCCAACGCCAACGGCAATCATCAGGCCGTCGTGCCCGACGGCAAACTCTGCAGCGGCAACAACCCGACCTTCCGCGGTCTCGATCTCGCCCGCAGCGACTGGTTCGCGACCCCGATCGCGAACGGCAGCGACGGCACGTTCGAGTTCGTCTTCCGTGCGACCGCGCCACATGCGAGCCGCGACTGGGTGTTCTACGTGACCCGCTCCGGCTGGTCGCCGACCCAGCCACTACGCTGGTCGGACCTGTTCGAGTTCTGCCGCTTCGGCTCAGTGCCGCTGGACAACGGCAACTACCGCTTCCGCTGCGCGCTGCCGGCGCTGACCGGCAAGCACACCATCTACACGACCTGGCAGCGCTCCGACAGCACAGAGGCTTTCTATACCTGTACGGATGTGGAGTTCGGCGGCACACCGAATCCGACCTGGACCGACGAAGGTGCGCTGGTCGCGCAGAACGCACTGCCCGCCGGCACGGTCGTGACGCTGCGCCTGTTCAACAGCGGCGGCAACGATATCGAAAGCATTCCGTTCACCGTCGCCACGGGTCAGGGTGCCGCGAGCGAATGGCCCTACCGCTTCGCTCTCGCGGTGAATGCGCAGGCCGTCAATGCGCGCATAGGCGTACTCGGCAGCAGCGGCGCGATCGTGCCGCAGCAGGGCGCGAGCGCGAACCGCGTCTATACGCTGACGAGCCAGAACCTCAACCACCAGGTCGACATCCGCCTGCCGAACACAAACCAGCCGCCGGTCGCGGCCATCGTCGCAAGCGTGACCACGCTGACCGGCGCCGGCAGCGTGAGCCTTTCCGGCAGCGGTTCGAGCGATCCGGAAGGCCAGGCACTGAACTACCAGTGGAGCGTGGTATCCGGCGCGGGCGCGAGCCTGAGCAGTGCGAGCAGCGTGCAGACCACGCTGAACCTCACCGCGCCGGCGCAGGACCAGAACGTCGTCGTGCGCCTGACCGTCAGCGATGGCACGGCCAGCCACAGCACGACCGTGACGATCGCGCACAAGAAACCCGGCACCGGCGGCAACTATGACTACGCCTATCCGGCCGGCATCGGCAGCTACGTACCGGGCCAGACCGTCGTGCTCGGCAGCGACGGCAACCGCTACCGCTGCCGCCCGCACCCCGAAGGCGGCTGGTGCAACGTCAACAGCGCGTTCCACTACGCGCCGGGCAGCGGCGCGAACTGGCAGGACTCCTGGACACGGCTGTAGCGTGACCCCAGTCCGTTGCGGCGCGGCCGCAACGGACTGGGCGGGCCTTCCAGGCACACCGTTGCCGGCGGTCCGACTTCGCGCGAACGACCGCCTCGCGCATACTTCCGCCCATGCCCGACATCGTCCTCGCCACCCTCAACGCGCGTTACGCGCATGCCTCGCTCGGCCTGCGCTGCCTGCGCGCCAACCTCGGCGCGCTGCGCGAGCGCAGCGCGATCCGCGAATTCATCATCGGCCAGAAGATCGAGGACATCGCCGAGAAGATCCTCGCCGACCGTCCGCGCATCCTCGGCCTCGGCGTATACATCTGGAATATCGAGGAGAGCAGCAAGCTCGTCGCGCAGCTCAAGGTGCTGCAGCCGGATCTGATCGTCGTGCTCGGCGGCCCCGAGGTCAGCTACGAAACCGACGCGCAGCGCATCGCTGCACTCGCCGACTACGTGATCACCGGCTGGGGCGAAATCAGCTTCGCTGCGCTCGCGCAGCAAGTCCTTGCCGGTGAACGGCCGGCCGCGCGCATCATTCCCGGCGTGCAGCCACCATTGCCGGCACTGGCGATTCCGTACGGCGAATACACCGACGAGGACGTGCAGAAGCGCTACCTCTATGTCGAAGCCTCGCGCGGCTGCCCGTTCAAGTGCGAGTTCTGCCTGTCGGCGCTGGACAAGACCGCGTGGCCGTTTCCGCTCGAGCCCTTCCTCGCCGAACTCGAAACCCTGTACGCGCGCGGCGCGCGCCAGTTCAAGTTCGTCGACCGCACGTTCAACCTCAAGGTCGACACCTCGCTCGCGATCCTCGACTTCTTCCTGGCCAGGCTCGACGCCGCGCCGGACGATCCGGTGTTCGTGCATTTCGAGCTGATCCCCGACCATCTGCCGGAACGGCTCAAGACCGCGATCCAGCGTTTCCCGGCCGGTACGCTGCAGTTCGAGATCGGCATCCAGACCTTCGATCCCGAAGTGCAGGCACGCATCTCGCGCCGCCAGGACAATGCGCGCGCCGCCGCGAACCTGACCTGGCTGCGCGACAACTGCAACGCACACCTGCACGTGGATCTCATCGCGGGACTGCCGGGCGAGGATGTGGCGACATTCGCGCGCGGTTTCGACACGCTCGTCGCGCTCGCGCCGCACGAGATCCAGTTCGGCATCCTAAAGCGCCTGCGCGGCGCGCCGATCGCGCGGCATACGCGCGACTACGGCCTGCAGTTCAACCCCGAACCGCCGTACAACATTCTCGCGACCAACGTGATCGACTTCGCGACCATGCAGCGCCTGTCGCGCTTCGCGCGCTACTGGGACCTGATCGCGAACTCCGGCCGCTACCCGCGCACGCTGCGCCGGCTGCTCGCCGACTCGCCGTTCGCGCATTTCCTCGCCTTCAGTGACTGGCTCTACGCGCGCACCGGCCAGACCCACGCGCTCGCGCAGGAACGCCTCGTGCAGGCGCTGTACGACTACCTCGGCAACGACCGCGCACTGCCCGCCGCCGACGTTGGCGCCGACCTCGCACTCGACTACCACGGCGCCGGCGGCCGCAGCCGCCTGCCGTTCGAACCGGCCGATGCGCAGATGCCCGTGCCACGTTCGCGCAAGGGCGACGGCGCCACGCCAGCGCGGCAGGCTAGGCATTTGCAGCGGCCGTGAGCGAGCTTCCCGGCGAACTCCGGCGCAACGATGCGCAAAAGCCCACGGCGACTCTATGAACGAAGACAGCTACCTGCAGTTGGTTGCATTGACCGAGTCGCCTGATGCTCGCATGCGTCGCCTTCCACGCAATCAATGGCGAGCGGCCGACCACCACGCTACGAACTTGCTGGAGTTGCTCGACCTGTTTGACGCGGTCTACTGCTACAACGGCATGCGCATCGAGCGCCTGTCACGCCTCAGTCGCAGCGACATCGAACGGTACGACAACGCCCTCTGCGCTATCGGTACGCACATGGACCGTCGCCGCTTCGGCATCTGTCGAAATGCATTCCTGAGCGGTCTCGAAGACATCGAAGATACAGAACGACGACCGCTCGTTGCAGCGCGCATCGATCGGTACAAGCAAGTGCTGTATCGCGTGTCCGACGAGATCGACATGGACCGGCTACAGGCGCGGCTCGTCGAATTCGTGAAAGCGCAGGTGATCATGGAATCTTCTCTGCCGTCACCCGGAATGGCGATCTTGCAGTCCGTGCCGAGAGCCGCCCCTTACCGGTGTGACGCAGGAACAGGCTCGCGATCGATCTACCTGCTGCGTGAAAGCGCCGCGACGGCTTCACTTCTCGATCGATGGACTGGCGAATGCGCTGCCGCCGAATGCTTCGACCCTCGCGCGCGAAGGCACGCGTCGAGTTTCAGGAACGCATCGCCCATCAGCAGCGACACCGGAATTTTCTCGGGCCCGCTGATTGGAGATCTTCGCGAGTCGAGTTCCACTCCGGGCTACCGGAAAGAAAATGGGTCGTTCGGAACTGACGTGATCGGCGCCACGCTCGAGGCAGTCGTCGATGACTTCGACTGGGCAGTGCTGCGCTGGAGCAACATCGGTACCAATGGAACGATCGCATGGGCCAGCGACGATCCCGAGCAGGCCAGGCGTTTCGAGCGGCACCTTGATCCGGTTGCAGCCGATTGCCTGATAAGCGCCTACGTCAACATGGACGCACTGCCGAATTACGCGACCGGGTTGCAGTTCTTCGAGGAAGACGACTTTGGGCAGGCGGCACTTGTCGCAGCAGGAACCGATGGGTATATGCCCTGGGTAGTTGCGGCATACAGCCAGCAAACGGGGCATTGGTGGCGCGAGGCCAGTGTGCGCCTCGAGGCTTGCGCGTTGCGTCGTTTCACGAGCTTCGGTAACGATAATCTGCTGGTCGCCTATCGTGGCGAAGATATCGCCGCGTACCTTGCCCTCTGGACTCACCTGGACCGGGACGACAACGTCGCGATAGCCTCAGTGAGCGGGCTCCGGGATCCAAACGCCATGTTGCAAGCGGCAGAGCACTACTACGCCAGCGCGGAGTGCGACTGGCTGCGCCAGATGGCCGGAACGGGCGGCTGGGCCTATTCGCATTTTTGGGGCGGCGGTTCAGACGAGCAAGGCGCGCTATTTTGGTCATCGGACGTGCGGACCACCTGCAGGGTTCTCGACTATGTAAAGGCCCGACACCGCAGACCGGTCCCAAGCTACTGGTAGGCGCCGCTGGCTACGGTCCGTGGCGCCCATGCCAAGCCGCCCAAACGATCAGGTATGCTCCCCCCAACCCGGGGGGGAGTGCCTGCGCCAATGCCGCGTTCCGCGCTGACGGCGGTTGCCCGATTCGCCTGCGCCCTGCTGCTGCTTTGCGGGAGTCTGGCTGCCGCGGCCAATGATCAGCGTCCGCTGAACGAATATTCCCGCGAGACCTGGACCACCCGGCAGGGTTTGCCGCACAACCTCGTGCAGGGCGTGGCGCAGACGGCCGACGGCTATCTGTGGTTCGCCACCTGGGAAGGCGTGGCGCGCTACAACGGCATCGAGTTCCGCGCATTCGATCGCACCAGCGTGCCGGCGCTGACCGACGACGGCGTGCGCGCGCTGCACGTGCTGCGCGACGGCACGCTGGTGATGGCGACCTCGCGCGGCGGCGTCACGCTGCTGCGCGACGGCCAGTGGTCGCGCCTGAGCATGCGCGAGGGGCTGGCCCAGGACGAGATCATGGATGTCGCCGAGGATGCGGCCGGTGCGCTGTGGATCGCGACCGAAAGCGCCGGGCTCGACCGCGTCCACGCCGGTACCGTGCGTCATTTCGGGCTTGAGCAGGGCCTGCCGAGCCTGTCCTTGCTACTGCTCAACGCACACGCCGACGGCAGCCTCTGGGCGGGCACGACCGAGGGCGTGGTGCGCGTCCGCGACGGCGTCGTGCAGGCGTTCGGCGAAGCGCAAGGGCTGCCGCCCGGTCCGGTGTTCGATATCGCGTTCACTGCCGATGGGGGCATTTATGTCGGCACCGAGCGCGGCGTGTATCGCGGCGATGGCGAACGCTTCGCGCGCGCGGCCGCGGATCTGCCGGTCGATGCGGTGCAGCGTCTGCTCACCGACCGCAGCGGCAATCTATGGATCGGCACGGTCAACCACGGCGTGCTGCGCCTGCGCGGCAATCAGGTCGAAGCCCTGGGCAGTGAAGTCGGCTTGCCCAACAACCGCGTGTCGGCGCTGTTCGAGGATCGCGAAGGCAGCATCTGGGTCGGCACCAACGGTGGTCTGCTGCGCCTGCGCGATGCGCCGTTCGTGAGCTACACGACCGAGCATGGGCTGGCCGACAACTACGTGCGCAGCGTGCTCGAGACCGCCGACGGCACGCTGTGGGCCGGCACGAGCAACGGACTTTCGCGCTGGCGTAACGGCCGCTTCGAGGCGATGAAGGATACCGCTGCCGTGTTCGGCGACTCGGTGCTGAGCCTCGCCAGCGACGCGGCCGGCGGCCTCTGGGTCGGCACCTATGCCAATGGCCTGCTGCATTGGCGCGACGGCACGCTCACGCGCTGGAACACCGCCGACGGACTGGCCGGCAACCAGGTCCGCGCGATCGCAACGGCACGCGACGGCGCGGTCTGGGTCGGCACCTCGCGCGGCCTGTCGCGGCTGCGTGACGGGGTCTGGCGCAACTTCACGGTGGCCGACGGCTTGCCGCGCGAGTTCATCATGTCGCTGCACGCGGCCGCCGACGGGCGCGTCTGGATCGGCACGGCGAACGGTGCCGCGGTGGCCGACGCGGACACTATCCGCGCCGTCGACCTGTCCGCCTTCGACGAGATCGAGGATGTATTCGGATTCCACGAGGATGCCGACGGCACGATCTGGATGGCGACCGACCGCGGCCTCGTGCGCGAGCGCAACGGCACGCTGGCGGCGGTCGCGCGGCGCCACGGACTGCCGGTGGACACCGTGTTCCAGGTCATCGCCGACGACGAGGACCGCTTCTGGCTGACCACCAACCGCGGCGTGCTGCGCATCGCGCGCCGTGACGCCGACGCCGTCGCCGATGGCACGCTCGCGGAGCTGGGCGTCGACGTCTTCGGCGAGGCCGACGGCATGGCCAGCGCGCAATGCAACGGCGGCTCCGGCCCAGCGGCCTGGCGCAGTGCCGACGGACGCATCTGGGTCGCGACCGCGATGGGCCTGTCCAGCGTCGATCCGCCGCGCCTGCACCGCTTCACGCGTGTCGCGCCACCGCTGGTCGTCGAGGAAGTGCGCGTCGACGACCGCCGCGTCGCGCTGCGCGACCGCTTCGAGCTGGCGCCGGGTACGCGCAAGATCGAACTGCATTTCGCCGGCCTCAGCTATCTGATGCCGCAGAAGATCCGCTACCGCTATCGTCTCGACGGCTTCGATGCGGACTGGGTGGAACGCGGCGCACAGCGCTTCGCCCAGTTCACGAACCTCGCGCCGGGCGACTACCGCTTCCGCGTGACGGCGGCGAATGCCGGCGGCGACTGGAACCGCGAGGAAGCGATCGTCGACCTGCACGTCGCGCCGCACCTGTGGCAGCGCAGCAGTTTCTGGGGTGCCGCCGCGCTTGCCGCATTGGCATTTCTTTATTTTTTATACAAGGCGCGCGTGCGCCAGCTGCGCCACAACGAACGCCGCCTGCGCGAGCTCATCGACCAGCGCACGCACGACCTGCGCGCGCAGACCGAGCGCCTGACCGCCGCCGATGCGGAGAAGAGCACCCTGCTCGTTCGCCTGCGCGAACATGCCGACGCGTTCGAGCGCCAGGCGCGCGAAGACAGCCTGACCGGCCTGTCCAACCGGCGCTGGTTCGACGAACAGCTCGCTGCCGAATTCGACGACGCCGTGCGGGCGCAGCGCCCGCTCGTGCTGGCCCTGGTCGACATCGACCATTTCAAGCGCATCAACGACCAGCATTCGCACGCCGCCGGCGACGCCGCGCTGCGCGCGGTCGCCGATACCATGCGCGCGCAGCTGCGCGCGCAGGACCGCATCGCCCGCTACGGCGGCGAAGAATTCGCGCTGCTGTTTCCCGGCACCACACTCGCCGAGGCGCGCGTGCTCGCCGAGCGGTTGCGCCACGCGGTGGAAGAATGCGACTGCTCGGGCTTCGCGCCGGGGCTGCGCATCACGATCAGCATCGGTTTGGCCGCGCGCGAAGATGCGGCCCATCACGAACGTCTCGTCTCGCTGGCCGACGCGCAGCTCTACGAAGCCAAGCGCGGCGGACGCAATCGCGTCTGCTGGTGACGGCGGTGGCGAAGGCCGCGCGACGGCTTGCGGCCAACGGCTCTGCGTTCTCGCGGCGGCCGCTGTCATTTCACGCCGTCAGCGATAGCCGTCGAACTCCCACGCAGCGATACGCGACAGTTTGGGCACGATCTCGTCCCAGCTCTCGCCGGCACAGCGTTCGCAGTAGTACTGCAGTGCGCCGCGGATCACCGCGAGATCGTAGGCGAACACGATCATGAGTTCCGTGCCGAACCGGTACGGCGCTGCGTCATCGCGCTGATGCTGCTGCACGAGCCAAGCCGGCGTGCAGACCTGCAGATCGAACGTGTCCGCCGCATCGCTACCGGCAGGACCTATGCCGGTCTGCAATAGGAAGCCGAAGCAATCGGGCCGCTCCGGTTCGAAGCTCTCCAGATCCACGTCCGGGGAGTGCAGCCATTTGAGTTCAGCTTTCATGCTGCATCAGCTTGGCGGATCCGCAAGCCAACTATTTCTCTCCGCCCTAGCCTCGATGACCGACACGATGTAGTCGGCGCGCATGGTTTCCTGTCCGCGGCATTCGGCCAGCAACTGCGCCACGTCGCCGTCGCAAGGGGCACCCGGAGTGGCCATGAGAATGTACAGCGCGGGATCTTTGAACTGCGGTGCGCGCGCCAGCCATTCCCGGCATTCGGCGACCTCGAGCGGCCGGCCGCATTCGGCCCATTCGACGTAGCGCGTCCAGAACTCCGCCTGCGGTATTCCGGCGAAGCGCTCGCGGCCTATCGCAAGCAGCGCTGACAGACGATCGGCGGAAAACTTAAAGAAATCGACGGACATACCTTTGCCCGCAGAAATGCCAGGGTCGGTGGCTTGCCAATAGAGGGTGGTGAGATTCATCCACACCTCGATGTCGTCGGGACGCTCGCGCAGCGCGATCTCGTAGTCGCTCGCGTGCGCTTCCCACTGTTCTGCCCTTTGATAGGTGTCAGTCATGAGTGTTTATCGATGCGCCCCGGGACGATTGACGCCGGCATGCCATGACCGCTTCATTCACTGGCGCGCTTCATCGACATAAGGCTTTCGAGCGTGTCCGGATGGATCTCGACTTCTTCGAGGGCCAACGCAAGAAATTGCAGGAATGTCGCATCCGGCATGCCGGTGTCGCTGGCAGCCAGAACCTCTACCAGCTTGTTCGCGATCCTATGCGACAGTTCGTTCAGCCGCCGCAGTCTGGCGGGGTCGGAGAGACCATCCTCTCCCGGAACATAGGTTTCGCGACCAACGACTCCCAGCGCGCGCAACAGACGCGCGAGAACGAGCGCTTTCTGCTCGCGGCTCGCTTCGCAGAACGATTCGAACGGCGTGAATGTCAGTGTCATGGGTAGGACGACCTCGGCAAACTATCCACATCGTATCCGCGGTCCTGAATTACCTTGAGCCCGGGAGTTGCTGCGCTTACTCCGGCCTATTGCCAATGGCTCCGCGCTCTTGCGGCAACCGCTGTGAGTTCAGGTTATCAGCGATAGCCGTCGAACTCCCAGGCGGCGATCCGCGAAAGCCTGGCCGCGAGTTCATCCCAGTTCGCGCCGGTCACCCCTTCGCAATGATGCTGCAGTGCGCCGCGAATCACGCCGAGGTCGTAGGCGAACACGATCATGAGGTTCGTGCCGAACAGAAACGGGGGCGCGCCATCATTCCGGTGACGATCCACCAGCCACGCCGGCGTGCAGACCTGCAGATCGAACGTATCCGCCGCGTTGCTGCCGGCGGGGCCAATGCCCGCCTGCAGCAGGAAACCGAAGCAGTCCGGCCGCTCCGGCTCGAAGGTGTTCAGATCCACGTCCGGAGATTCCAGCCATTTGAGTTCTGCTTTCATGCGGCATCACCTACGGAATAACGTTGACGTGGGCATTGGAGAACCAGGCGCCGTCAGCGACCAGGCGACGCTCCAGATTCGCCTGCACGCCAGTCGTGGCAAAACTGCTGGCTTTCTCCGAGGGCAAGCGATATTGGCGCAGTCCGTCCCTGGAAATCCACGCGTTGCCGCTGCTTGATACACGGTAGCCTTCACCCACCCACGCACGGCCGAGCGAATCGGCTTCCGCACGCGTTACTGGCGCGGTGCCGACACCGATGTTCCCCTTGGCATTGGCAGCCTCGCGCAGTATCGACATCTCTTCGTCGACAGACATACAGCTGTTGTGGACCCAAGCGTTGAAAGCACCCGCGAAGTACGTGTGGAAATCAGCGACTTCAAGATTGTAGGTGTCGTGGTCGCCGGGTTCGGCCACGACCGACAGCACCACGAGCCCCGATGACGCGAGATCGTCGATCTCGTCGCCCGGCGCCAGGTCCATCGCATTGACCCAGCCTCTCCCGGCCACATGGAATGGATGTTCCGGAGTCGCCTTAATCGTGTCGGCCCTGTTAGCAGCATCGAGCAGGACAACATTGACGACCGTGCGGCCCGAGTTCGCGAGTACGCGAAGTACCGGTTTCAACGCGGTCATGCCGTTGACGTCGTCGCGCGATGCGACCAGATCGCCGACGCGGATTTGTTCGATCGGTCTCGGGCCATCGCTTGTTTCGACCAGCGTTCCTGCAACAAAGCATTTTGATGCCAGCCCGCAAGCGCCCCCCGAGCAGGTGCGCACCTCGGCACCGACGGCGCCGGCCGCACGAGCTTCCGCCGTCGCCGTACGCAGTCCCCGGAATTCCGCCGCGACGGGGCCGGCGCCGGCCGCGGTGAGCACCAGGCCGACGGCGGCCATCTTGTTGTTGCCCGCGTCGAGGTCCTGCTTGACGCCGTACAGACCGTACGCCGCGCAGCCGCCGGCGGTCGTGGCGCAGAACGCCCCGACCGCAGCCAGCTTGCCCTGCATGCCGACTATCGCACGGCCGTCCGCCGCGACCAGGGCATCGGCCAGCGCGAGGCGATTGTTACGCTCGAGGCGAACGTTGACGCCCCAGTAGGTCGTGTTGTCATCGCTGTTCGGACGGACAACGAAGCCAGGCAGCCAAGTACCGCGGTCGGTCTCCTGGCCCGGCCGGCCAACATCGGAGTTGAAGCCGAAGTTCGAACGCTGGCCGATCGCCCCCGATTCGACAGCCTCGCGGAAGATGGCTGCGTGGTATTCCCGCATCGACATGGCGAGCGGATCCTTCAGGTGGCCGTTGCCCGTCGGGCCACCGCCCTGGATCGCCTGCCCGCCGAACGCGAACTCCGCGTTGCTCGTGAAGGCCTGGCGCGCCGGGCCGAGATCCTTGCAGTCGCCTTCCTCCCAGCACGAGGCGAAGCCGGTCGGGTCGGTGCCGGCCTGCGGGTTGTTCAGCACATAGCTGTACGGGTTCAGCGACTGGCTGCTGGCCGGGGCCTGCACCAGCGGGTCCACGCTGAGGAAACGGCCGAGGCGATGGTCGTAGATGCGGCCGTTCATGTGGATCAGGCCGGTGCGGTCGATGTGCTCGTGGCCGCCGAAGCCGCGCAGCGTGCGCGCGCCGTAGTACAGGAACGGCACCGGGTTGAACGCGTCGAGGGTCAGGCGGCGCGGATTGCCGAACGGATCGTAGGAACGGCGCGTGCGGCCTTCATCCATGCTGTTGTTGTAGTAGGTGTCGCCGTTGACCGTCGGCGGCCCGCCGTTGTCGCTGTCGTTGAAATGCCCCCAGCGGTTCGCGATCGCGACGGTCGATCCTAGGCGGTCGCGCAGCTGATAGCCGACCTTGGACGGCTTTTCCACGCCGCCGATGCGGTGCTGCGTATACACCACCGGACCCAGCTCGATGCGCCGCGACGTGACGTTCGTGCTGTCGGACGCGTACTCGTAGCCGTCGGCGCCGAAATACGTAGTGCCCGGACCGACGCGGCGATAGCGGCTGCCGCCCGGCGCGTAGGCATAGTCGACGGTATATGCGGGGTTCCAGACATCGTCGTGCGTGATCGTGGTCGGCAGGTTGTCGCCGTCATAGACGACGTGGCGCGTTTCCCAGTTCGTCTCCGACAGCTGGTTGCCGTTGGCGTCGCAGGTGTAGTTGCGGACCACCGGCGATCCCTCGTTGGACTGCGTCGCGCTGACCACGGCGTTCGGACCGCAGCCGCTGGCCGGTCCGTAGACGAAGCTGTCGGCGTAGTCCGACTTCTGCGTGAAGTTGCCGACCGCGTCATAGGCGTAGTTGACCGTCGGCAGGGTTTCGTCGGCGGGCTGGGCATTGCTCCATCGGGTGCGCGTCGGATACAGACGCGTCAGGCGCTGCAGCTTGTCGTACTCGAGGCGCTCGTTGGTCTTGCCGTACCAGCCGATGGTGCCATTGCCGCCGGTGTTGCCTTGCGGCAGCAGGCGTTCGGAGGTCGCCACCGACCGGTCGTACTGACGCCAGCGGCGCTCCTGGGCAGTCAGGTTGCCGAGCGAGTCGTAGGAATAGGCCAGCCGGTCGAGATCGTCCGTGAAGGTCGGCATCTCGTAGGGGCGCCAGCGCCGCGTCAGTGTCTGGCCGGTGGCGCGGCTGTAGGTCGAGTAGCCGTACAGCGCGTAGCCGAACTGCTCCGCGGTCGGACTGCCGTAGGCGTCGGCCTGGCTCATCGACCACAGCGGTGTCATCAGGCGCGCGTCGGTCAGGCTGGTCATTGCGCCGTAGCGCGAATACCGGCGCCAGACCGTGAGCGGCTTGGGCGAGTTCGGATAGGTGACGGCATTGAGCGTGCCGTAATACGGCTCGTATCGGTACTGATGGACCATCGACAGCAGGTCCGGCGTACCCTGCGCGATCTTCGTCGTGCGTGTATACAAACGCGCGGAATCTGCCTCGTACAGATAGTTTTCCGCCCAGACCGGCGCGGTGCCGTCGGGACTGCCGGCAACGCTGCGCCGGCGCTCCACCAGCGCGAGCGCGCCCTTGGCGCCGCCGCTGTCGTACTGCCAGGTGTCGAGGAACTTCTCGTCGGCCAGTCCGGCCAGCACGCCGGCGGGACGCTCGCGGCGTTGCTGCAGCACGCGGCCGAACGCATCGCGCTGCGTGATGCGGGTTTCCACACCGCGCGCGTCGGTCTGGAGCAGCAGTTCGCCGAGGCCGTTGTAGGCGAACGTCCACAGTCCCTGGTCGGGACTGTTCGACTTCACGCGGTGGCCCAGCGCGTTGTACTCCGCCGTGGTCACGCTGCCCTTGCCGTCGCGAATCGCCGCGGCCATGCCGCCGGGATTGAACCAGTAATCGGTGATTCCGCCCATCGACGGCGACGGATAGGTTCCGCTCAGCGCGTCCTCGGTGCGCATGAGCTGGCCGAGGATGTTGTAGTGGCGCTTCATCTGGAAGCAAAGATTCGGCGCGAGGGTGCAGGCGTTTGCCACGGACGGATAGACCGACACGTCGCTGCGCAGACCGGTATAGTTATACGTGCTGATGACGTCGCCGTGGGCCGGATCGAGTTCGGCCATCGGCTGGCGCTTGCTGAGCACGCGGGCACTGCGGTCATAGGTGTACTGCGTCAGCAGCGGCGTCTCGCCGTCGAAATACGGCGCCGAGGTCGACTCCACGGAGCCCGTGTTGTGGTACTTGGTGACCACGTTGACCCAGCGTCCGTCAAAGCCGCGCATGGACTGTTTGATCTCGCGGCCCAGCATGTCGTACCAGGCGCGTCGTGTCGGCGCGCCGTCGCGCACCTGGGTCTCGTAGTAGACCGCCATTTCCTCACCGCTGCCGGTACAGCTCAGCGCGCAGTGCTGCAGCGACGAGAACGCGGTCGGCTGCAGCAGCATCACACCGCCGCGTCGTAAGTAGCTCTGTGCCGTCACGCGGCCGAACGCGTCGTAAGTGTTGTCGTGTCGGATGCCGTTGCGGTCGGTGACACGGATTTCGCGGCCGTCGCTGGCACGCACGAACACGCTCGTCGTGTGGTTGAGCGCAGTGTCTCTGGCACTGAGCACGCCGGTCGAACTCGCGGCGAAGTAGCCGTCGGTGGTGTAGTCGAACAGAGTTTCGCGCGAGGCGTCGACGCCGCTGCCGCTGACGACGATCTTCGTCGGCAGGCCGCGGTTCGGTGACGGGTACGTCAGCGTGGCCTGCGAAGCCGTATTCGTTGCGGTGTCGGTCGTGGTCTTGGAAATCAGGTTGCGCTCGCCGTTCCAGGCAAAGCTGGTCCTGACTTCCTTGGTCGTCAGGTCCATGGCCGGCGCGCCGCCGGTGCGCGGGTGATAGCTGACGCTCGTCGTCGTGGTCGAGTGTTCGAGCTTGTCCAGCCACCATTGGCTGAGTTGTGAGGTGTCGTAGTGATTGACGGTCGTGGCGACGCGCGCAGCAAGGAAATACTTGTCGCCGTCGGCGGTACCGTCGCCGTCCATGCTTGTTGTGCGCTGGTAACGCGGATTGCCTTCGGCAGTCCAGCCCGAGGCCAGCGTGGTCGGGTCGTAGTAGAACGTCTCGACGCGGCCGGTTGGCAACTGTAAGCCCGATTGCGCCGAATTCAGGTCATAGCTGCGCTTTACATCGAAATTGAGGAACGGCCAGTGAATCTGGCCGAGCGTCGTCGCGCTCCCGTCCTGGCCAGGACATGCAAGGCCGACATTGCTGCGGTCGCAGCGCCAATCGAAGGTCTGCAGCGTGAGGCGCCCGCCGGGAAGCGCGACGCCGGGCACCGAGGCCTCAATGCGCTCGACGCGGCCCGTCAGCGGAAATTTCTGGTGATAGGTGGTCGCCGTGCGCACGATGCGCGCCGATGGCCCGATGTTCTGGTGAGTGATCTTGCGGAAGCCCTGAAAGCCGCGCCCCGCGGCGTTCAGCATCGCGCCTTCGTAGGCGTACTGCTGGCTGCGACTGCCCCAGTGCGAGAGGCTGCCGGTCGATACGCCGTTGGAACGGCTCATCGTGGACACCACCGGCATGGACGAGCGAAACAGATAGTGCCGGCTGTCCACGTAGCCCGTGTCGAGGGTATAGAACGGAAAACCGTTGCCGCTGACGCGTCCGGCGTCGCTCGACAGCGGGTGATAGTCCCAATAGGTCTGGTCGCCGAAGCCGTTGACCACCTTGGTCACGAGATCCGGCAGCATCGGCGCGAGATTCGCGCGCGCGCCGTCGCCGTGGTTCTCGTTCAGGACGAAAGTGCCGTTGTTGTTATCAACGATGGTGCCGAGCTGTATCGTCTGCGCCGAATCGAGATAGCTGGTCGGACTGCCGGGACCGGCCAGTCCGCCGCCCGGCATCGCGCCATAGGCGAGTCGGCATACATTGACCGGGAAATTCTGCGTCGGCCGCAGCGGACAGCTGACTTCCCCCGCCACGTCGGCAAGGCCATCACCATAGTAGTCATCGGCACGGCCGCGCTGGCCACCGAGCCGCGAGGCACCGGCGATCACGGACGTGGGATCGACCTGGATGCGGAACGAGTCCGGCCCGGTCTGCACGAAGCGGATCGCGTTGTAGCGGTAGACGCTGGGGTCGACTTCGCCAAGGCCGCTCTTGAACGCGTCCGCCCAGGTCGGTGCGCCGCCCGGATGGGCCACGTAGGTCGTGCCGTCTTCCGGTGGCGGCGCTGCACAGACGTCGGCATCGCAAGTCATGCCATCGGGGCAATCCTTCGGCGGACGCGGCGTCAGGAACTGGTTGTTGGTCAGGAACGCGCCAAAACACATGCGCGCAGCGAACTGCGCCGGATAGAGCAGGTCCGGACGCCCGTCGGAATCGACGTCGGTCTGGATCATCTTGCTGAAGTAGCGCAGCTGCCACTGGCTGCCGACCGTATCGATGCTCAGTCCCGGGCTCAGCATGCCGACGGGGCTGGCCGGATAGATCTGCGGCCCCAGCGAGCCGCCCTTGTTGATCTGCAGTACCCAACTCGCGAAGCAATGGCCGTTGAGGCACTGCGCCGCGCCGCCCGGCACGTCAGCGATGACGATGTCGTCGAGACTGTCGCCGTTGACGTCCATCCAGCGCAGGTTTTTCGTGTAGGAGCGGAAACCCAGCGTCGACGGTAGCCGCTCCGCATAGGTCAGTGCGCCACCGTTGAGCTGGCCGAGGAAAAGGCGTTGCACGCCGTTGGCGTCGCCGACGACGATGTCAGAGGTTCCATCGCCGTCGAAGTCGGTGACGTGCTGTACCGACTCGTTGACGGTGCCGGCATACAGCAAGGCGATCTGCAGCGGCGCGGCGAAATTGAACGCCGTCGTGCCAACGCCGATCGGACCGGGACGCGTATTCAGGAACAGGCACAGCGGCGCAAAGCCGCCCGGCGGTTCGACGCCCGCTTTCGCCGACTTTTTGGGGCCGCCACTGCTACCGGAATCGCACGCGCTGCCGCCGTTCATGCTCATCAGCACATCGGGAGCGCCGTCGCCGTTGAAGTCGACGACGCTGCGGATGAAGTCATGTTCGCCGGCCGGCAGGTTGGTCGTGACGGTCTGGAAATAGCTGCTGGCGGTACCGGTACAGCTGGTCGCACCGTTGTCGCAGATCGGCGCGCCGCGCCCGCGATTCCACTTGTATATCTTGTCCCTGCCAACGAGTTCGGCAGTGCCGTCTCCGTCGATATCGGCGGACTCATCCCAGGGATAGTCCGACAGCGTCACGATGCCCTGCGTGACCCGGTCGGCCGTAACCTTCGCGATCTGCGCCTCGTAGATCCGGTCCCGCCCCACGTACCAGTTCGTACCGATGAGCATTTCGCGCGTGCCGTCGCCGTCGAGATCACCGATCTGCGCCACCGACTGGCGCTTGTAGTCGGGAGCGACGGCGCGCTGGCTGCCTTCCTGCCAGACCGGCGGCGGCATTGGCGCCGGCGGCGCTGGCGACGCCAGTCCGCTGGTGGATGGGACGGCGAACTTGCGGCTGGTGAATTCCCAGTTGCCGTCAGACCATGTGAACTCGGTGGGCTCGCGGCAGACTTCGGTGCCGTTGGCTTCATAGCCGCATTCGATGATGCGGCGCAACAGGCTGCGGCCGCTGTAGTTGCTGTAGTCCTTGCCGGAAAATATCGGGTCGTCGTATCGCAGCTTGTAGAGCCGCGCCGGCAACGAGACATCGGGAGAAAAGGTGGAAATTGCCACAAGCCTCTGGGTTTGCGTCAGCATGCCGCCGGCAATGCCGGAGGAGCTCTGGTCGTTGGCCGTGCCGCCGGTCGGGCGCGGCAGGTAGTCGAACTTCACGCTGCGGGTCGGAATGCGCGCGGCTGCTGCGCCGGCCTGTGTCGATCCGGTATAGCGGATCTGGTCGAGCAGGATTTCGCCGCTGTTGACGGGGCCGAATTCGCGGTAACAGTAGTCCATCAGGTTGCCATTGCGATCCTCGACCCGGCTAAGCAGCCAGCTGCTTTCGAGCGACTTGTCCTTGGGACGCACGCGCGGCACCGCGCCGCCGCAGTAAGAACCGGCCGGCGCGCAGCCGAAGGTCGCTTTGCGGCCGTCCTTGTAGTCCACGCTGAAGCACACGCCGCCAGCGTTCAGCGGCGCAGCTGTCTGTTTTACGCGCGTGAAACTGTCGATCTCGGTACCATAAAGCGTATCGACCGCACCGTAGCTGCCGCTGGTCGCTACGAGACGCTGGCCGTCGAGGCACAGGCGGTCACTGCCGTCGAGGCGCACGCCGCTCGTCTCGCCATCCTGGTCCGGCGTGCGGCCGCAGCGCGTGATGGTGCTGCCGGCCGCGAGGCTCCAGCCGAGCCCCGCGCTGCCATTGCCGCCGCGACTGCTGTAGGCCAGCGCCACGCTGGGCTGCATGCCGTTGCGCCCAGGTGGCACTTCGATCGGTACGCGATACGTGGCGGCACCGCCGTCGACACCTGGCTCGCCAGCCAGCGTACCGACACTCGCGTCGTTCGGCGGCAGGTCGCCTGCGTTCGTGATGATCGGCGCCGGCGGCACGTCGATCGGTCCATTCGTGCTCGGTGTCGGGCCGACCGCGCGCACTTCGGGCGTGCGGTCCAGCAGTACGCCGCCGGGTGTACCGGGCGTACCCTGCCACAGTTCGAACTGCGCGCGCTCACCGTGCTGCAGGACCGGCTCGACGATGCCGAAATCTTCCGTGGCCAGCGGCGCTCCCGAATACATCAGCGTCGACAGGTCGCGCCGCCACGGCTTGCCGATGCCGTTGCCGGCCCAGTTCACCCAGAGCGAACACTCGCCGCCGGTCGGCGCCTGGCAGGTGTACTGGTTGACCGAAATCTCCTGCAGCCGCGCCGTGCGCGTCACCGTGCCGGCGCTGGTGCCGGACGAGAGATAGGCCGGCACCTTGGTGCCGGTCGCGGGCAGCGGCGCGTTGGGCACCGCGCCGGTCGTCGCGTTGAGCTGCGCGGCCTCGATCGTGAACGTCGTATGCGCCGAGCGGTAGTTCGTCTCGGGCTTGAAATAGCGCGTATACGTACCGACGCGCTGGTTGTTGTTGCATGCATCCGGCTGCGCGGCGTTGTAGATGCAGTCGTTGACCGCGTAGCCGTTGGGATAGCCCGTCCCGTAGTGGAAATAGAGATTGAATGTGTCGCTGGACAGCGGTATCGCGTCGACCAGCGTCGTGCGCTGCGCCTGCACGAAGATCGGCTGGCCGAAATGCGTGCTGCCGCCGTTGTACATGAGCTTGACCGCGGCCTCGCCGAACTTGCCGCGGTCGTCGCCCAGCGACGTCTGCATGATCGTCATGACCACGCCGGGTACTTCATCCACGTCCTGCGGATTCGATTCCGAGCTGTTCCAGTAGCCGGACAGCACCGTCGTGCCGACCGGTTCGGCGGCGAGTTGTTTCTCGGAGAATTCCTTCGTGACCGGCGGCGCCGCGAAACCCGCGTAGTACGTGGGATTCAGGCGCGTCATATCGCTGAGGCATTCGTTCAGCGCACCGCCCGGCATGAGGCCAGGCGGAATCCGGTTCCACTTCCAGCGCGCGCCGAGCCGCGAGGGGTCGTCGCGGAAGAAGCGCAAGTGCACTTCGCCCATCGGGTCCTTGTTGATCGCGCCGCCGGTGGTCTTCGTGTACTGATAGACCGTCGCGTTCCAGTTGTCCCCGGCTTCCTCGATCCTGATCATGTCCGTGGCCAGCCACGTCGAATGACCGAACTCGTTGAAGGTGTAGATGAACGCCTTGAGCTTGCTGCGATCGTCGCTGTAGACCAAGTCCCAGCCGGTGCCGTAGCGCCGCGCGTTCCACCAGCGCCCGGGTTGCGCGATGGCAATGCCCTGCAGCCACGGATCGGTGTTGACGCCGGACGATTCGCAGACGTCCAACGCCTCTTCGTGCGTCATCGGCAGCAGGTCGAACGCCTGCGCCGGCATGGCGAGGATCGCGCCGCACAGCGCGAACAGGGCAGCGATGGCACGCAGGCGTGCCGAGCCCCGGAATATCAAGCTCATGGAAATTCCTGTCGAAACGAATGGATTGCTGGCTGACTCATCCACGCCGCTCGGCGTGACGTAACCTCTACAGATAGCCCGCCTGCAGAAGATGCGCAAATGTGGTAAAGCGCGATTACCGCGTGATGACAAACACGCAAGTACAGCGTCGGGGAGCATGCGCATGCGTATGTTCGGCGTGCGCGGAGCCCGTCGCATCAATGCTGCAGTCCGCGATCGTGCGGCGCGCGTGCCGCACGACAGGATTCGCCGGGGGTGTGGTGCAGCGACACGACCGGAAGCCGGGGTCGCCACCGGGACTGCCGCAAGCCGAAGGACAGTTTTCCGCGCCGCGTCGGACGTGGCGCGACCGCGTTTCGCCAAGTCGTGCGCGCCTCACCCGATCAGATCGAAATCCCCGCCCAGCACACGATCCAGCCGGCCGCTGCGCCAGCCGCGGACGGCGTCGCGCACCAGCGGCGTGGGCTGTTCCTGGTAGCGGCGGCACAGGCGCGATTCGGTATCGGCCTCGGCGGCGAAGCCGCCGACGCCGTCCGGCGTCACGCGTACGCGGATACGTGTGCGTTCGGCCGGGTTCGCGTCGCCGCGTTCGAGTACATGCAGACCGCGCTCGTCGCGCAGCGACTGCCAGGCACCGAAGCCCGCGACGATCAGGCGCAGGTGCGCCTGCTCGCGGTCGTGCCCGATCGTGCGCACGCGCATGCCGCGCGTCTCGGCCCAGTCGGCATACATCTGCGCGAGGCGCTCGGCCCACGCGCGCGTCGCCGCATTGACGCGGTCGGGACTCAGCAGCTCCAGCTGCGCGTCTTCGGGTTCCCCCGCGAGCACGGCATCGCCCGCGAGTTCAAGCAGGTGCAATCGCAGCGCGAGATGGCGCACGACGTCGAGCACGCCGCGACCGCCGCCGGTCAGGCGCTGCAGCAGCGAATGCGCGCCGCGCACGCCGTTCTCGATGCGGTCCATGCGCTCGAGCGTGTCGAGCACGCACTGGCGATCGCCGCTGTCCCAGAAGTCGCGCGACTGCATTGCGCTCGCGGCCTGGTCCTTCAGCGCGATCCAGTCCTCGCCGTGCAGGCGCCGTTCGCTCGCATCGAGCGCGGCCTGCAGCGCGGCGCGCGCCGCATCGTCCGCGGCCGGGTCCAGCGCGAGCGCACGCAAGTCGGCGCGTTCCGGCGCGGATGCCTTGGCGGCTACCGGCGCACCGGTCGCGTCGGGATCGACGAAGCGCACCTGCAGCGCGTCGCCGGCGCCGGTCACGAACAGGAACTGGCCACCGCTCGGCGCGCGGTTTTCCACGATGGTGCGCGACAGCGGCGCGAGCAGGTACTGGTCGATCGCGCGACGCAGCGGCCGTGCGCCGAGGTCCGGCGTGAAGCCGCGCTCGAGCAGGAAATCCACCGCCGACGGCTCCCATTCGACCGCCCAGTCGCGCGCGCGGAATCCGCGCCGCGACAGCACGAGTTCCAGTTCCTTGTGCAGGATGTCGCGCATCACGGCGCGTGACAGCGGCTGGAAGATCACGATGCGGTCGAGGCGGTTGAGGAATTCGCGGCGGAATGTTGCGAACAGCGCGCGCTCGGCGTCGCCGCGCGCGGACGCATCGCTCGCGGCGACGAAACCCGGCCCGCTGTGCCGCGTCACCGTCGACCCCACGTTGCTGGTCAGGATGATCAGGCTGTGGCGGAAGTCCGCGGTATTGCCCTGCCGGTCGGTCAGGCGGCCGTCGTCGAACAGCTGCAGGAACAGGTCCCAGACGCGCGGGTGCGATTTCTCGAATTCGTCGAGCAGCACGACCGCGAACGGCGTCTGGCGGATGCGTCCGGTCAGCGAGGTGCTGCGCTCGCTGCTGCCTTCGTCGATGAGGCGCCAGTACGCGTCCTCGGACTGGTATTCGCTCATGTCGAAGCGCAGCAGCTTCTCGCGCGAACCGAACAGGTATTCGGCCAGTGCTTTGGCGAGTTCGGTCTTGCCGGTGCCGGTGGGGCCCGCGAACAGGAACACGCCGAGCGGGCGCTGCGGATCGGTCAGCCCGGCCTTGAGCATGCTGATGCGATCGACGAGGCTGTCGACCGCTTCGTCCTGGCCGATCACGCGGCGCGCGAAGAATTCGCGGACCTGGGCCAGGTCCAGTGCCGCACCGCCGTCGAGGATTTCGAGCGGCAAGCCGGACTGGCCCGCCAGCGTCGCGAGGATCTGCTCGCGCGTCAGCGGCAGCAATGGTGGGTCGGCCCGCAGCGCGGCCTGCAGGGTTTCCTGCAGCAGGCGCAGGCTGCGCCCGGGTTCGGCGCGTTCGGGGAACTGCTGCGTCGCGAGGGTCATGGCCTCGGCGATGAGTTCGGGCGTCGCGGTTTCCTCGCGGGTGCGCTCGCGCGCCGCGGCTGCCCAGTCCAGCGCGAGCGCGCGGGTCGCCGCCGCATCGAGCGCGTCGACGCTGAGGCCTACGGTCAGATGCTGGATACGCGGACGCTGCGCGATGACGCGGCTCCACGCCTCGCGCGGGCTTTCGCCGATCAGCTGGATCTCGCGTTTCTCCAGATACGGCAGCAGCAGGTCGAGTATGCCGGTGGGGTCGCTCGTGGTGCGGCCCTTTTCGAGCAGCTGGTGCGCCTCGGGCACGTACCACAGCGTGCGCGGCGCGCTCAGCGCGCGCACGAGCGCGGTGACGCGGCCTTCGAGTTCGCCGATGAATTTCTGGCCGGCCAGGATCTGCGCCGGCGTCGCTTCGAAGATGCGCCAACCCTGTGCCGCGAGTTCGCGCAGGCACTGGCGGATCAGCGTGGTCTTGCCGCTGCCTTCGGGACCGACCAGCACCGGACTCGTGCGCGGCTCGCGCGTGAGCAATGCGAGTACGCGCTGCCGCGCCTCGGCGTCGGGACTCGCGAGGATCTCGTCGCCGTCGTCGTCGGGTCCGATCAGCCGTCCGACCTGAGCCAGCACGGCGTAGTCCTCATGGGCGCGCAACTGCTGCGCGATCGAGGCCGCGAACAGCTCGCCGCGCGCGTGCCCACTGTTGCGCAGCCAACCCTGCAACGCACGCAACTGGCCCGGGTCGGCCGCAGCGATGCCGCTGCCCAGCGTGGTACCGGCGGGCACCGCGTCGAAATACTGCTGCAACCCGGCACGCGTGACCGGATGATCGATCCACCACTCGCTCATGCGCAGCAGCACGAGTTCCAGCGTCTCGGGATGCGGATGCGCGGCGAGGTAGCCCAGCGCATAGTGCAGACTGAAGTAGCCCATCCGATCGACCGTGCGCACGACATCGAGCGGCACCACGTCGCCGGCGCTGTGCAGCGCGACCAACGCCGCACAGCTCAGCGGCACCATGCGCGACGGCACGGCTTCGAGGCGCTCGCGCACGGTGAAAGCGTCGCTGGCGAACAGCTCCACCGCGGCGACGAATTCGGCGCAGGCGGCCAGCTCGTCTGGATGGTCGAAACTTTCCATGCGCTCTACGCAGGGACGCAGCAGTGCGTTCAGGCGATCGCGCGGCGCCGGCGCAGTTGGCGGCTGTGCGGTCGCGGGCGACGAGTCCACTCGATTCGATGTCGTCGCGGGAATGGGCGCCGGCTCGACGGAAACGGTTTGGCTCGTCGCTGGCGCAGGCGGCGGCAACGCTGCCGTCGGTGTTCCGCCGCGCGCGGACGCGAGCCATTTCCAGGTCAACACGACACCCAGCACAACACCCAGCACGAACGCGACGACCATCACTACTCCTCAATCTCCGTGAACCGCCGCAGTTTCCCACACGAGGACCCGCGCGAAATGGCGGACTGGACGGACGCGGCGGCGCTGACGCGACGCAACAGTCGCAGCCCTCATGTATGCCTGAATGGGCATAAGCCTTCGCCTGCTGCAGCGCAACGACGCACACCCCGACAGCACGCCGATTTGCAGCGAATCGGTGGACGATTGCCATCGATGCAGACGGAATCGCCTGAGCGGTCGGCACGTGAGGATGCTGCAGTGCAACCCGGCATCCGTTCAACGTGCACGATTGCACCACCGGGTTCACAAAACAATCAATGTGAAACCGGACACATATGCAAAACGGCGTTGAACGCGTGGTTGCCATCCCTGCTCGCGTGGTGTACATGGTCGCCCCGGGAGAGGTGCTCGGCAACGAGCAAGCGACGCCCAGCCCGCGGCACGACATGATCCGGAAACGCAGGTAGCAGGTCTGCACGATAACCGTCGCAGCCGCACTGTCCGGACCCAGCCCGCTGGCGATGGCGTCGACGTGGATACACGGGGGTGTTCCACAGCGTTGCAGGGATGGAATCGCGCCGTTCGGGTACCGCAAGCGCAAACAGGGCAAAACTCAGCCGCGACGCGGCTGCGTGGGCATGTTGCGCCTTGCGTCTGCACGCCGGTGCGTGGCCATCGCGGCACGCCGTTGCCCTGTGCCGGTGACACGGAGGTCGATACGCCGCATTGCGGCCATTCGTATACCGGGAGGGAGTCAATCGAATGAACGTCTCACGCACGAAAACCCAGCGCCGCTGGAACACCCGTATCTGGCAGGCCGTGTTGCCCGCCTGCCTGCTGTTCGCGCTCGGCGGCGGCCTTGCCGGCGCAGCCGACGATGCCGCTGGCGCCAGGCCCAGCCTGATGTCGCTGCAGGTCGACAACTACCGCGGCAAGGCCGACGCGTTCGGCGCGGTCGAACTGTTCGCCAGCCACTCGTCGCGCTCGGCCACGGCCGATTCGGTGACCCAGCTCGCGGTCAGCAGCGGCACGCTGCTCGATCTCGACAAGGACGCCATAGCAGCGCTGAGGAACGGACGCCCGAGCTCGCTGACGCTGCGCCTGCCGACGCGCGAACGCGGCACGGTCGAACTGGAATTGTTCGAGAATGATATTTTTGCACCCGACTTCCAGATCACCGCCAGCGGCGGCGAAGACACCAGCAAGATCAACCGCGGCCTGCACTATCGCGGCATCGTCAAGGGCGATCCGTCCTCGTTCGCCGCGATCAGCGTGTTCGACAGCGAAGTCTTCGGCACCTTCTCCACCGTCACCGACGGCAACTGGGTGATCGGCAAGCTCGAAGGCCTGAACCCGACCAATCGCCACATCGTCTACGCCGAATCCGCGCTGCTCGACAAGTCCGGGGCGCCCGGCTGCGCCATGGACGGCAGCGGCGCGCGCGAGAGCTTCGCGAAATACTGGGACGAACCGCAGGCGCCGAAGTCGGCCATCGCAGCCGCGCAACCGGCAACCACGCCGGTCGTCAGCGGCACCGCGCCAGTCACCGACGCGCTGCAGACCGTCAAGTGCGCAACCGAGTGGATGGAAGCCGAATACGACATCTTCCAGAGCCGCGGCAGCCTGCAGGCGGCGACGGACTACGTGACCGCGGTATTCAACAACTCCGCGACCCTGTACGCGAACGACGGCATCTCGCTGAAACTGCAGCAGGCCTACATCTGGACCACGAGCGACCCGTACAACGGCTCCAGCTCGACCGCCAACCTGTCGAGCTTCCAGAGCAATCGCGCCGGCAGCTTCACCGGCACGATCGCACAGCTGCTGACCTTCCGCTCGCTCGGCGGCGGCGTCGCCGCCGGCTTCTCGGGCATCTGCAACAGCTCGCGCTCGGCCAGCATGTGCACCAGCGGCGTGAGTGCGGCGTACAACACCGTGCCGACGTATTCGTGGACGGTCAGCGTCGTCACGCATGAGGCCGGCCACCTGCTCGGCTCACGCCACACCCATGCCTGCGTCTGGAACGGCAACAACACGGCCATCGACAGCTGCTCCGGCGCGACCGAGGGCGGCTGCCCGCTGCCGGGCAATCCCTCCGGCGGCGGCACGATCATGAGCTACTGCCACCTGACCA
The DNA here is from genome assembly GCF_032229445.1 of Tahibacter sp. Taxonomy (NCBI): domain Bacteria; kingdom Pseudomonadati; phylum Pseudomonadota; class Gammaproteobacteria; order Lysobacterales; family Rhodanobacteraceae; genus Tahibacter; species Tahibacter sp. The sequence continues at coordinate 30,931 of NZ_JAVTWC010000065.1, read as the reverse complement.
GCGTCGGCATCAACTTCAACCGCGGCTTCGGCTCGCAGCCGGCCACGACGATCCGCAACCGCGTCGAAGCCGGCAGCTGCCTGGCCAACTGCGACGGTGGCGGCGGTGGCGGCGGCGGCACGCTGACGCGCGGCACCGCATTGACCAGCCAGGCGGCGGCAACGGGCAGTGCACTGGCCTACACCATGGCGGTGCCGTCGGGCGCGACCAACCTGACCTTCACCACCTCGGGCGGCACCGGCGATGCGGACCTGTTCGTCCGCTTTGGCAGCGCGCCGACCGACACGGTGTTCGACTGCAAGTCCGACGGCTCGACCAACGCCGAAACCTGCACGATCGCGGCGCCGAGCGCCGGCACCTACCACGTGCGTCTCAAGGCCTATGCCGCGTTCTCCGGCGTCAGCATCGTCGGCAACTACACCACCGGTGGCGGCGGCGGCACGCAGACCTACAGCAACACGACCGACTACACGATCAGCGACAACACCACGGTCGACAGCCCGATCACGGTCTCCGGCCGCAGCGGCAATGCCCCGAGCAACGCGTCCGTGACCGTCGCCATCGTCCACACCTACCAGGGTGATCTGAAGGTCGACCTCGTGGCTCCGGACGGCACGCTGTACAACATCCACAACCGTACCGGCGGCGGCACGGACAACATCAACAAGACGGTCACGCTGAACCTGTCCAGCGAAGCGCTCAACGGCACCTGGCGACTGCGCGTCAACGACAACGGCCCCGGCGACGTCGGCCGCATCGACAGCTGGAGCGTCACGTTCTGATCGATTGAGGGAAGGACGTTGCGGCCCTGCCGCGACGACACGACGCCGGGCGAGGTTTGCCCGGCGTTTTTTTGTTTTCACAAAGCCATGATGGCAGCCGGTAGGTTTTCGCGCTTAGTCCCTTTGAACGCGGCAAGAATCACCCTGTTTCGGAGCCAGTATTGCGGCATCGCAGCGTGAAGCAGTTCGTACACCTGTATACGCTGGAGCAAGCGCAACAAAACGGCGGCAAGCCGGCCGGATGCCGTCGCCGTACAGGGAAAGCCAGTTATCGAGCAGCACTGACACGGCGGGCGAGATGGCGCGCCTGAAGCTCGTGCGGAGTTCTGTCGCCTGCGACAGCGCCGCGCCTGCGCGCCACATGTTCCGGATGCGGTGCCGTCAACGCAGTTGCCAGCCAGCAGTTGCCAACCAGGGGAAGTCCGATGAAGCGCAGCGGGAAATGGGCAGTCGCGGGTGGCGCGGCGACGGTGCTGGCCCTCGCCGTGGGGTGTTCGCTGCAGCCGGTGACGCCGCAGCCGGCCCCGACTATCGATCCGCCCGTGACGAACTGCAACGTGACGCCGCCGACCACGCCGATCACGCCGGCGCTGCTCACGAGCGGCCTGCCGTGCGACGCGACGATCGTGCCGCCGATCACGCTGGCGAATCTGCAGCACGGCTTCGACTACTACTCCTGGCTCACCTTCCTGTCGCTCAACGCGCCGGCCAGTGGCGGCGTGATCGGCCAGGGCAGCCTGCCCGGCGGCGATGCGCCGACGCAGTGGGAGCAGTGGAAGGAACTCTCGGATGTCATGAAGGCCGGCGGCGCGAAGCCCGGCGGCTGGGATGCCCCGCACACGATACCGCCTGCGTGCCGCAACCTCGGCGCGGCCAAGGGCATGCGCGTGCTCAGCATGGTCGGCAAGACGCCGGACGTGCTGTCGGCGACGGTCGAGCCCTTCGACACCGGCCCACTGATCGACCAGCACGGCCGCTACGTGCGCTACGAGATTCTCGTCAACCGGCCGATGTTCGAATACATCGTGCAGAACGATCTTTACAGCAAACAGGGACAGGCCGCATTCACGGCAACCGTCGATTTTCCCTCCGGCACCGTGACCGGCGGCAGCAACGGCACGGTCGGCGCGATCATGGTCAAGGCCGCGTGGATGGTGCTCGACACCAGCGACGACGCGGGCGCGTTCCACACCGCGCAGGCGCTCGTTTACACGCCGCCGCAGGACAACCCGCGCATCGAGGAATCCTGCACGACCGCAACACTCGGCCTCGTCGGCCTGCATATCGCGCACAAGACCGCGGGCGCACCGCAATGGATCTGGTCCACGTTCGAGCAGGCGGCGAATGCGCCGCAGCAGGCCGACGTGGATGCCGGAACGCTTAAGCCGCACTACAACTTCTACCGCGCCGGCTGCACCAGTTGCACGGTCAACGAGCCACCGCCGCGGCCGTGGAATCCGAACATCCAGCCGTTCCCGAACGGCTTCACGAGCCAGGTCACGCGCGTGATTCCGATCAGCGCCGAGGTCGTGCAGCTGAGCAGCGCCTTCACCGGGCTGCTGCAGGGAACCGTGTGGCAGAACTACACGCTGGTCAGCACGCAGTGGCCGACCGATCCGACGAGCAAGACCGATCCCAACGGCGTGCCGGCACCGGCATTCCTCGCCAACAGCACACTGGAAACCTATATCCAGGGCAGCGTGCCGCAGTCCTCGTCGAGCTGCATGAACTGCCACGGCAATGCGGCGGCGACGACCGGCCGCACGTCGGACTTCACGTTCATCCTCGAACGCGCGCAGTAGCGGCGCGTATTTCCATCGACCTATCAGGCAAGCCCATGGCCAGCGATCCGATGACCAGCTTCGTCAACCTGTCGGCGCTGCTGACAGGCATCAATGCCGCCAACCTCGCGCCGCCGCTGTCGCCGTCGACCGTGCCGCAGCAGTATTTCGACACGGCGCAGAAGAACGGCGGCGCGACATTCACGCAGTTGCTGTCGATCTATGACAACGCGGTCGCGCAGGGCCTGAGCGGCGCACAGATCGCCGCGCAGGTGTTCCAGGACAACGGTGCCGACGTCTGCTATCTCGCGCGCAGCATCATGCTCGCGTGGTACCTCGGCAGCTGGTACGACCCGAAAGTCCTGCAGGCCTACAACAGTCCCACGCCGCCGCCGGGGCCGCCGCCGTCGGTCGTCATCTCGATGGACGCCTACACGCAGGGCTGGGCCTGGAACGTGGCTCAGGCGCACCCGATGGGCTACAGCAACTACACCTTTGGCTATTGGGCGAACAATCCACCGTCGCTGGCGGACTTCACGGGGGCCACGTCATGAGCAATCCGCAGACCGAATACGACGTCGTCATCGTCGGTGCCGGCGCGTCCGGCTCTATCCTGGCCAAGCAACTCGGCCTCGCCGGCAAGAAGGTGCTGCTGCTCGAGGCCGGCGCCGGCACGCCGCCGAACATCAACGCGTTCATGCAGCGCTTCTACACCTCGGTCGCGAAGACGCCGGAGTCCCCGTATACGCCGGACCTGTTCACGCCACCCGGCAGCGGCAACCTGACGGATCCGTCGACCCTCGCCGCAGGCCGTCCAACGGTGCTGACCCTGCGCGCCGACAACTGGCAGGATCCGCACCAGGCCTATCTGATCCAGCAAGGCCCACAGGCGTTCGCGAGCACGTACGAGCGCGTCGCCGGCGGCACCATGCGGCATTGGCTCGGCACGAGCCTGCGCTTCCTGCCGAACGACTTCCAGATGGAAACCGTCTACCAGCAGGAAGTGAACTGGCCGATCAGCTACGACGAACTCGATCCCTGGTACTGCAAGGCCGAAGCCGAGATCGGCGTGTCGGCGAACGTGGCCGAACAGTCCTTCCTCGGCATCACCTTTCCGCCGGGCTACAGCTATCCGATGCAGGCAATCCCGCACAGCCTGGTCGACGATGCGGTCGATACTGCGACCCAGGGAATGACCTGGGAAAACCTGCCGGTCAACGTGACCGGCACGCCAGCCGGGCGCAACTCGCAGCCTTACCAGAACCGCCGCGTCTGCGCCGGCAATACCAACTGCATTCCGATCTGCCCCATACAGGCGAAGTACGATCCGAGCGTGAGCCTCAACAGCGCGCTCGACACCGGCAACGTGACCGTATGGCCGCAGACCGTCGCCAGTCACGTCACGGTCGGCGAGGACAAGCAGGTCAGCGGCATCGACTACATCCAGTACCAGCAGGTCACCGGACCGGCGACCGCACGCGGTACGGTCACGGCGAAGATCTACGTGATCGCCGCGCACGCGATCGAGACGCCGCGCCTGCTGCTGATGTCGAAGAACGGCGGCCGCTATCCGAACGGCATCGCCAACACCAGCGGCCGCGTCGGCCAGAACCTCATGGACCACCCGCTGTACCTGGCATGGGCGCTGGCGCCGCAGCCGATCTATCCGTATCGCGGGCCGCTCGCCACGGCGGGCATCGAAAGCCTGCGCGACGGCGCGTTCCGTTCCGAGCGCGCCGCGTTCCGCATCGAGATCGGCAACGAAGGCTGGAACTTCGCGGTCGGCGATCCCGACACGACGACGATGGATTTCATCAACGGCATGAACGTCAGTCAGCTCAACCCGCCTGCCGCGGGCGAGTCGGCACCGGCCGCGCTCTGGGGCAGCGCGCTGGTGAATGCGTTGAACAGTGGCCTGTCGCGCCAGTTCCGCCTGGGCTTCCTGGTGGAACAATCGCCCGAAGCGACCAACTACGTCAGCCTTTCGGACGAACTCGATCCGCTGGGCCTGCCGCGGCCCGAGATCCACTACGACCTGTCCGACTACACGAAGGAAGGCTTCGTCGCAGCCAAGCAGGTGGCCGACGCCATCTTCGCGAAGATGGGCGCCACGCAGTACACGACCGCACCGGCGCCGAACGATCCGACCTCGTTCGAGTATCCGGTCGACGGCCAGCCGACGCGCTTCAAGTATTTCGGTGCCGGCCATATCGTCGGCACCTACCGCATGGGCAGCGATCCATGCACGTCGGTGGTCGATGCGAACCAGCGCAGCTGGGACCACAGCAATCTCTACCTCGTCGGCAGCGGCACGTTCCCGACCGTGACGACGGCGAACCCGACGCTGACGATCGCGGCGTTCAGCCTGAAGACGGCGGACGCGATCCTTCAGCAGTTGGGCTGAGCGCGCGAACCGGTTGCGCCGTCGCGCCGGGCGCTCACGTCGGCTCGGCGGGCAGCGGCGCCAGCGATGGTTCGGTGTCCTGCACCGGCGGGCGCCGTGTTCGCTTCGCACGCCGTGGCTTGGGCGCCAGCGCGTCGAGTACCGCCTGCAACTGCCGGCGCTGCTCCGGATCGAGCTGGCGCAGCCGCAGGATCCATTCGACTTCATCCGGCGCATAGGCGGGGACGTAGGGCGTGTCGTCTTCCGTGCCGCCTTTCCCGAGCGGGCCCTTGTTGTTCATGCTGCGCCGGCCGGTGCACACGTATTGCGCGTCGTAGCCGTATTTGGCCAGCGCCGACAGCGCGGCGATGGGCATCTTTTGTTCTGACTCCCAGCGCCGCATCGTGCGCAGGGTCGTTTCGGCGACTTTTGCCGCGTCCTTCAGGCCCAGACCCAGCCGGAGGCGTTCTTCCTGTAAACGGGGATAACAGTCCATGTGCATTGCTCCTCGCTGAAAACCGCGGTGACCGCGTCGCGTCGCTGCGCGTCGTTGCGCTGCGCTGGGATTTCACCTGTTGCAACGGATTTTCGCAACGGAAAAGTACAAAACGGGCCGAAGCAACCTCGGACAACCTGTCCATACCCTGCCGCACCGAGGCGATCCGTCCTTGTGCCCTATCGCGAGCCGCGGCTGCCTGCGACAGGGACACGACGGCGTGTCGGTCGCAGTGCACCGCGAACGCGGCGAGCGCCGCGTTCCCGCGCTGCAGGGCGAAACCTTTCGCGATTCACGCGAAGGACCTGCGCGGGTCATTGGCAAACGTGGCGGCATCGAGGCGTGCCGCCTGATACGCCGAAAAGCCTGCCGGCGGCGCCGGCCGACCTGCGGCGGGCGCACCAACCATGGATATCCGAATATTCCGGTGTCGTTAGCCCCGATACGTCGTTGCGCCGGGTCGCGCAGATTCAGCAGGGCTCCTCGGCGCGCCAGGTTTCGTGGAATCCATCCGAAATTTCCCGTTCGCAGAGTTCTGCGCCGGCACGCTAGCCGCGACGCGGGCGCGACTTCGATCTGGCCTGCCCCGCGGATGGCTCCGGCGTCGATTCCGCAGCCTGCGCCGATCGCGCTTTCCTCGCGCCTGCGGCCGCTGCGCGCGATTCGCGCACGACCACCCGCACCTTCAGGGCCAGGACGTCGAGCATGGCCCGTGCCTGCTCGCGCTGGCCCGGCGTCAACGCGCGATAGCTGCGCAGCAAGTCCAGTTCATCGCGCGAATGACCGGGAGCGACCTCGTAGTCGACGCCTTTCTCGCGCACTTCGTTGATGTTCTTGCTGCGCACGCCGCTCGCGACGTATTGCACGTCGTAGCCGATCGCAAGCAGCGGGATCATCGCGTCGAGCGGGATCGCCACCTGCGACTCCCAGCGCCGCACGGTCTTCACATGCACGTTCGCCGTATCGGCGACTTCCTGCTGGGTCAGGCCCAGCCGCGCGCGCTCTTCCCGCAGTCGTTCGAAAAAATCCATGTATGCACCACTTGACTGTGGATCATTGCTGACCCAGAATTTTTGGCAAGGGACAATTTTGTCCCGCCGCTTTTTTGTCTTTTCCCCATGTCGCAGCGTCACGCCGAAGCCGCCCAACTCCTGTTCGCACGCCGTCGCTTGGCGGCTTGCCGACCGCTGCCCGTAGTCCACTGGCGCTGTCGCGCCGGACAGATCCACGTATTCGCGTGACGGCGAAACAGTCACGAACAAATCTGTTTTCAGGAAACAAACAAAACTCCGGCTCGCGCATTTCACCTACTGCAATCGCTTTGCGCAATAGGAAAATTTCGCGGCAATGGTTGGGAAATCCACCAAAACGAGATTTGTACCGCTGCCCCTCACACGCGAATCCACTTTTCGCGGCATCACCCAACGCAACCGTATGGTTTGAACGCGTGCCGCCGCCCAACACGGCAGCACAAGGCGATGCGGACACGTACGCTGCATTGGCCGCCCGCGAAGCCTCCCCGGAATTCACGCGCCCCCTCAACGGACTGAGGGGTCTTCCACGCCGCGCCGCACATGCCCACCGGCACGGCGCCCCCACACGGACGAGGGGAATGCACCGCCATGACTGACGAGAAGTACGCCAACGCCGCCCAGCAACGGGCGCTGCGCACCTTGCTGATGCTTGCCGAGCACGACCTGGACGGCCTGGCACCCGGCGAGATCGCGCGCAGTCTCAATACCCTGCCGAGCAACACGACGCGCGACCTGGCCAATCTGCGCCTGGCCGGATTGGCCGAAGCGCTGGCCAACGGACGCTGGCGAATTTCGCCACGGCTAGCGGAACTCGCGATCACGCTGCAGCGCAATCTCGAAAGCGCACGACAGCGCCTGGAGGAAACGCGCCGGCGCTATGCGCGCTAGCCCGTTTTCGGACGAGAGGATCGGGATGGCTTTTGCCGCGAGACGCGGCGCGCCGAGGAGGTGTGCCGCATTGGCGCGACAAGGCGCAACGACGCGTCGCGACGAAAAGCAGCGGAATCGGTGGAAACGATGGTTTGGCAGATTGGTAACTCGACCGCCGCGCGAGAAAGCTCGCGGGTCCGCGAACGGACGCGCAGGCGACGCACGACGGAAATGCGCGGCCGGATGCCGCACTTGTGGAGAACCGTATGGACACAACGACGCTGACTCTCGCCGCCCTGACGCTGGCCCACGCACTGGTCGCACGGCTGGCCCTGCGCGCCCTGGCCCGGCCGACCGTGCCACGACGGCACGAGCGGCGCCGGATCACCTCGGACACCCATGACCGCCAGCGGCAATTGCGCTAGGCTCCCGCGGACCCTGCACACGCCGTAACGCGTCACGTGTCGAGATTCGTGCAACGGGACAGCGGCCACGCGCCACTGGCCGAACCCGGCACAGTCGGACACGCGACCTCGTCTCGGCGGGTGCGGACATTTCTGACAGCGCCGCGCCACCGCCGCGGCTGGAGTCTGTGCATGCCGAACATCGTGCTGGCTTCCGCGCTTGCCCGCTGGCTACCGGCCGGCACCGATCGCGATGCCGGTTTCCCCGTCGACGGACAGACCCTGCACGATGCGCTCGATGCCGCGTTCCGGCACTGCCCAGCGCTGCGCGGCTACGTGGTCGACGAGCACGGCACGTTGCGTCATCACGTCGCCGTATTCATCGACGGGCAGGCACTGCGCGACAAGACCGACCTACGGGCAACCGCCGTCGCGGCGGATGCCGAGATCTACCTGCTGCAAGCCCTTTCGGGAGGTTGAGCCATGCACCGACGATTGCTGTTATCGACCCGCAAGGGCCTGTTCGTCCTGTGCGAGAACGGCGCCGACTGGCGCATCGAAAGCCATTCGTTCGTCGGCGACCACGTCAGCCTCGCGCTCGTCGACCCGCGCGACGGTAGCTGGTACGCAGCGCTGAACCTGGGTCATTTCGGCGTCAAGCTGCACCGATCCGGCGATCACGGCGCGAACTGGCAGGAAATCGCCGTGCCTGCCTATCCCGCCGGGGAAATGCTCGCGACGGGAGACGGCAAGCCCGCCGTCGCCGCGACGCTGAAACTGCTGTGGTCGCTCGAGACCGGCGGCGTCGACGAACCCGGGCGGCTCTGGGCCGGCACGATTCCCGGCGGGCTGTTCCGCTCCGACGACAGCGGCGCGTCGTGGCAGCTCGTGGAATCCCTGTGGAATATTCCCCAGCGCGCACAGTGGTTCGGTGGCGGCTACGACCAGCCCGGCATCCATTCGATCTGCGTCGACCCGCGCGATGCGCGCGTACTGCGCATCGCAGTGTCCTGCGGCGGCGTCTGGCAGAGCGACGATGCGGGCGCAAGCTGGCGCTTGGCCGCAAGCGGCATGCATGCGGACTACATGCCGCCGGAGCTGCGCGACGATCCGAACATCCAGGATCCGCACCGCATGGTGCAGTGCGCGTCCGACCCCGACACCCTGTGGGTGCAGCATCACAACGGTGTGTTCGTCAGCCGCGACGGCGCGCGCAGCTGGCACGACCTGCCGAACCTGACGCCATCGGTATTCGGCTTTGCCGTGGGGGTGCATCCGCAGGATCCGCAGACCGCGTGGTTCGTGCCCGCGGTCAAGGACGAATGCCGCATCCCGGTCGATGCGCAGTTGGTGGTCGCGCGTACGCGCGACGGCGGGCGGAGCTTCGACACGCTGCGCGAGGGCCTGCCGCAGCAGCACGCCTATGACCTCGTCTATCGGCACGGCCTGGCGGTGAACCGCGACGGCTCGCTGCTGGCCATGGCCTCGACGACCGGCGGGCTATGGCTCAGCGACGACCAGGGCGACCACTGGCGCACGCTTTCGCTGCACCTGCCGCCGGTCTATGCCGTGACGTTTGCCTGAAATCCGCGGTGAGTCTTCAACGCGGCGCGCTGAGCCGGGCGCCGTCAGCGAAGACCACCTCGGCCGGCTCCCAGTCCACGACCAGGTCCTGCGCCGGCAGCGCGGCGAATTCCCGATCGCGGGGGTCGGCCGTGCGCATCGCGTTGCCGCAACGCACCTCGATACCGGAAAACGCTTCGAGCGTGCCCGTTTCGTCGAGCCAGCACTCGCTACGCTTCGCGCCTTGCGCGTCGTTGACCTTGACCAGGCCCTTGACCGCAGCGATATCGCGACCGGCACCGTTGACGAGACGATAGGTGACGACGAGCACGCGCTCGGGGCGGGTCGTCGGCTGGTCCGGCTGGCCCAGGGCCTGCGCGACGGTCAGCAGTTCGCGCCGGAGGAGACGCACGCCGACTGCGTCGCGCAACGGTTCCAGCGCGGCGTCCCTCGCGATGCGGCGCTGCGCCGCCTCCGCATCGCGCACCCCTTGTTCGCGCAGGAAACGCCGCTGCAGCGCGATCGCCTCGCCGAACGTCCGCGCAGTGAACGGCGCATCCGGATCGGCCAGCGACGGCGGCAGCACGTCACCGTTGCTGCGCTTGAGATAGCCGAGCACCAGATCTCGCTCCTCCGCGCCGAGCCGGTCGAGCTGCGGCTGGATGTCCGACAGATCCGCTACGTCCATGGGCAGCAAGGTGCCATAGGGTTTTCGCACCGCGCCGTAGACGCCCAGCGCGACCAGCAGCCCTGCCACGATCAGCAGGCGCGTCGACGTTTCCATGCGGATCCCTCTGTAAAGTTGCCTTGAAAAACCGTCGTTCCGACGGTTTTCGAGTCGCGTTGTGGTCAGCGCCGCGCGCGCAGCAGCAGCGCGATCGCGCCGGCGACCAGGCCCCAGAACGCCGACTTGATGCCGAACAGGGTAATCCCCGAGGCCGTGACGAGGAAGGTCAGCAGTGCCGCTTCGCGTTCGTGTGCGTCGGACAGCGCCGCGGCCAGGCCGTTGCCGATCGTGCCGAGCAGGGCCAGTCCGGCGATCACGACGATCAGCTCATGCGGGAACGCCGCGAACACGGCGGCGACGGTCGCGCCGAAGACACCGACGACGCAATAGAACACGCCGGCCGACACAGCGGCGACGTAGCGCCGTGCCGGATCCTCGTGCGCCTCGCGGCCCATGCAGATCGCCGCCGTGATCGCGGCGAGATTCAGCGCGAACGCACCGAACGGCGCGAGCACGAGATTGACGGCGCCAGTCCAGCCGATCACCGGCGAGATCGGCACCTGATAGCCCGACGCGCGGATGACCGCGACGCCCGGCACGTTCTGCGAGGCCATGGTCACTAGGAACAACGGTAACGCGACACTGACCAGTGCGTTGAGCGTGAAGACCGGCGTAACCCAGACCGGCTGTGCGAACTGCAGCGGCACGGTGCCGAGATCGAGCAGGCCGCGCGCCATCGCGATCGCCACGCCGACCAGCAGGGTCGCGACCACCGCATAGCGCGGCTGCCAGCGCCGCATCAGCAGGTAGGCCGCGATCATCGCGATGGCCAGGCCGAACTGGCTCTCGAGCGCGACGAAGGCATCGAGACCGAAGCGCAGCAGCACGCCGGCGAGCATGCCCGAGGCGATGGAGACCGGAATGCGGCTGATCAGGCGCTCGAACACGCCGGAAAAGCCCACCAGCGCGATCAGCAGTGCCGAGACCACGAAGGCGCCCGTGGCCTGTGCCATGTCCAGGCCCGCCGCGCCGGCGGTCAGCATCGCCGCCCCCGGCGTGGACCAGGCCGTGACTACCGGAACGCGGTAGCGCAGCGACAGCACGATGCAGGTCAGTCCCATGCCCAGGCCCAGCGCCCACATCCACGAGGCCAGCTGCGCCGGCGTGGCGCCGGCCGCCTGCGCGGCCTGGAACACAATCGCGGCCGAACTCGTGAAGCCGACCAGCACCGTGACGAAACCCGCGACGATCGCCGGCAGCGAGAGGTCGGCGAGCAGCGAACGCGCCGGCGGCGCGGCGGACACTTCGGAGTCGGACATGGACAGCCAGGGGCGCAGTGCGGAACCCGCAGCGTAGGCGCGGGCGAGCGGACTGGGAAGATCCATTCGCGCTCGCGCTGGTCCCGATCCGGCTCCGCGCGCCGCCGGCGGACGCATCAATACAAAGGTATTGACCTTAGTTTCTGCGCCGTCGATAGTAAGGCACATGCCTAACCAATCGATGCAGCTGAACCAGGTCTTCCAGGCGCTCGCCGATCCGACGCGGCGTGCCGTGCTCGAACGCCTCGTCGGCGGGCCGGCCACGACGAGCGAACTCGCCCAGCCGTTCAGGATGGCCCTGCCCTCGTTCTCCCAGCATCTGGCCATGCTGGAGCACTGCGGCCTGGTGCAGTCGCGCAAGCAGGGCCGCGCGCGCACCTACCGGCTGGTACCGCGCCAGCTCAAGGCCGCCGAAACCTGGATGACGCGCCAGCGCGCGCTCTGGGAAAAACGCCTCGACCAGCTCGACGCCTACCTAACCGACCAGAAGGAGTAGCCGCATGACCTCGACCGACTCGCAGTTCGATCCCCGCTTCGATCTCGTGCTGGACCGCGAGATCGACGTTCCGCGCGAGCGCGTGTGGGCGGCCTGGACCGAGCCCGAACGCATCAAGCAATGGTTCACGCCAGCGCCGTGGCAAACCGTCGCCTGCGAGATCGACCTGCGTCCCGGCGGCGCCTTCCGCACCGTCATGCGTTCGCCCGAGGGCGAGGATCAGCCGCCGACGGTCGGCTGCTACCTCGAGATCGTCGAGAACGAGAAGCTGGTCTGGACCACGATTCTCGAACCCGGCTTCCGGCCCGCACGGCCCGGCGCTCCGGGTGCCTGCCACGGCCTGGCGTTCACCGCGGTGATCACGCTGCACGCGCATGGCAACGGCACGCGCTACCGCGTCGTGGCAATGCATCCCGACGAGGAAAGCAGCCGGCGCCACGACGAACTGGGTTTCCAGGATGGCTGGGGGACTGCGCTCGACCAGCTCGTCGCGCTGTACCGGAACTGAGATCGGCGTCGCACGATTTCCGCCGGGCCGCCGGATAGCAGCGTTCGGCGCACATTTATATCAATCGGTATTTTTCCCGTATCGGCATAAAGAACTTCCCCGCCATTTCTTCGTCTTCACGAATTTGTGGATTTGTACCCAGCCGACTGCGCGCTCTACCATAGCCGTCGCTGTCCCCGGCAGCGCAAACGGTTTCCGGGCGCGCCCGTCGGCTTCCGCCGGTCGAGCGCCTCCCTGACGGAGGAATACGAGATGCGCACGCCGTCGGAAAATTTTTTCGCCGGCGTGATCGATTGCCGCCCCTCCTCTCGAGTCAGTGCGCACGACCGGATGCATCCGCTCCGGCCGCGCCAGGCCCGGCAACACGCCAGGACCACCTATGGCCTGCGGGCCATCACTCGAGGGAGTCTGCAACGTGAACAAGGCATCGAGTGGTTTTGTGGCAAACGCCGCAACAGCATGCGGCCGGACGGCGCTCGCGCTGGGTCTTGCACTGGCGGCGGCCGTTCCAGCGTACGCACAGGTCGTGCTGCCACCGGTCGTCGTCACCGCGCCAGCGACCGACGGCGGCACCGTACTGTGCACCGGCGACGGCTGCGCCAACCTGCTCGCCAGCATGCAGGCTACCGCGTACTTCGAGCTGCACGATCAGGAACCACCGATCGGCGAACCCAACGACGCGCCGATCGACCTTGAGGAATTCTGCAGCAACCTCAGCGACCAGGAACCGGACGACTGTGGTTCGACGCCGCCACCGGCACCGCTGGTCAATACCACGCTTGCCGTCTACGCGACGCAGTATGGCAGTGGCTGCGGCGACGGCAGCTGGGCCGGCAGCATCGCCGACTTCATCGCCAGCGCCATCGTCGACGATTATTCCGGCGACCCGAACGAACCGATGCCGAGCATCGAGATCGCCATCGAGGCGGCGCTGCAGGGCAGCCACGCTGTCCAGACCGCGCTGTTTCGCAACCGTCGCCGACGCGCCGGCGATCCGGCGCGCCATCGGTGGTGGCGGAACCTGCAGGATCTGCGCTTCCAGCGCCGCCGCGGTCATGCCCTGCAGCGCGAACGGTGGCAAGCCACAGAGCAGTTCGTACAACACGCTGCCGAGCGCATAGATGTCGCAAGCCACGCTGATCGGCCCGCCGAGCAACTGCTCGGGCGCCGCGTTGCCGAAACTCAGATAGCGGTCGCGCGTGGCGGTCGCCTCGGTCGCGTCCAGCGCCTTGGCGATGCCGAAGTCCAACAGGCGGATCTGGCCGCTCGCATCGACGAGGATGTTGCCGCTCCTGATGTCCCGATGCACGAGGAGGTGCTGATGCGCATGACTGACCGCCGCCAGCACCTGGCGGAACAGCAGCAGGCGCTGTTCGAGGCGCAGGCCGTGGCGATCGGCGTGGCCCAGCAGGTCTTCACCGTCGACGGATGTGGTCGGTCAGCACGCGGCGCAGCATCGTCGCGGCGATGGCGTAGAAATGGTCGCGGTTCTGCCAGTCGACGCTACGCTGATCGGCGATGCGCTCGTAGGCTTCGCTGACGAGTTCCGTCGGCCGCAAGGTGAGCACGCCGCCGCGACCCAGCACCTGGCCGCGCGCGATATCGCGCAATACCGGATAGACCAGGCTGGCGAGCTGGTTTTCGACGTGACGATCGCCGTCCTTCCATTGCGCGAGCAAGGAGGTTATCGAGGCATCCGGTGTAGACGTCATGTGTGCGCCCCACTGCCCTGAGAACGGTCGCGACGGCCATCTTAGCGTCAGGCCGACGGCGCGCAATGCGACCTGACCCGAATTCCGCAGGATCGCGATGAGCGCCGCGAAGTCGATGCAGCACCCGGGCGAGCGCCCTGCCCTCCGGCGCGAGGACCGGAGCGGGAGATGGCGGTCAACACAAGGACCGGGAGTTTCTAGCCCGGCTCGGGCGGGTGCAGAACGATGTCGGGTAGCAGTTCCTCGTATACCGCGAGCGTGCGGGCGATCACCGAGCGCTCGTCGTATTCAGTCAGGGCGCGCTCCCGCGCGGCGAGGCCCAGGCGACGTCCCAGCGGCCGGTCGTCGTCCAGGCGCGCGATGGCCTCTGCCAGCGACCGCGCATCGCGCGCGGGAATCAGCAGGCCATTGGTTTCGTGGCGCACCACGTCGCGGCAGCCGGGCACATCGGTGGTGATCAACGGCAAGGCACAGGCGGCGGCTTCAATCAGGGACTTCGGGCAACCCTCGCGATAGCTCGGCAAAACGACGACGTCGGTACGCGCCAACAGACCTGGCATGTCCTCTACATGGCCGAGCCACTCGACCGACCCTTCGGCCGTCCAGGCCTCCACCGTGATGCGCGGTACCGACGCCGGATTGCCCTCGTCCAGCATGCCGGCGAGCTGGAAACGGATGGTCCGACCGGCCGCCGTGAGCTGATGCGCGGCTTCGACGTATTCGGCGATGCCCTTGTCCCAGAGCAGGCGCGCCGCCAGCAACACGCGCAGCGGGCCGCTGCTTGCTGCATCGCTGCGTGGGGTGAAACGGGACAGGTCGACACCCGACCCTGGAATCAGTCGGATGCACCGCGCATCAACCAGGCGACCACGGGTGCATAGCGCCACGTCGTCCGCATTCTGCAGGATCAGCCGCAGGCGCGGCCCGCCAAGCGCGGCGCGCAGCAGGCCGCGCACCAGCGGGCGAAGCAGGCGCGCACGCAGATCGCCGCTGGCGAAGACGTAACCCATGCCGGTCACTGCGCCCACGCGCGCCGGAACGCCGACCAGACGGGCTACGAACGACGCATACACCGCGCATTTGATCGTGAAGCCGTGCGTCAGATCAGGCCGTTCCCGTCGCAGCAGGCGCCCAAGCCAGAACATCGTGCGCAGTTCGCGCAGCGGATCCAGGCTGCGCCGACTCAGCGGCGCCACGATCCAGCGCAGACCCTGGGCCTGCAGGCGCGAACCGTAGGGACCGTCCGGCGAGACCAGCACGACTTCGACGCCGCGGCGGCGCAGCTCGAGCGCGAGGCCGATGCGAAAATTGTATAAATACCAATCGGTATTCGCGAACAGCAGGACTTTCATGCCGGATCGTTCGCGCCGGGCTGCGTCAGCATGCGTATCAGCCGGGCCGGTACGCCGCCCACCAGCGAATACGGAGCGACGTCGCGATTCACGATCGCGCCGGCGGCGACGACCGCACCGCGGCCGACGGTCACGCCGGGCAGGATAACGACATTGGCGCCGATCCATACTTCGTCTTCCACGACGATGGGGGCCGAGGTACGGCCGCGCCCCTTGCCCGGCACATAGTCGAGGCCGTGACCCATGGTCTCGAAGCTCACGCGCGGCCCGATCTGGACACGGGCACCTATGCGCACACCGTCGTAGACGCAGGTGAAAGCCGTATCCACGTTGAGAAACGTACCCGCGCCGATGCGGATCTGCGGACAGGCGCCGTAGGGACGCACGCTCAGCGGGCCATGGATGGTGCAGGGTCCGTCCAGCCGCACGCCGGCCAGGCGGTACAGCAGATGGCGATAGCGATCGAGTATCCACAATCGCGGCAGGTGATTGGCGAGCGTGAAGAAAACCAGCTCACGCAGGGCCCAGCGCCGCAACGCCGATGGCCGTCCCTCGTGCACATCCCGATACATCAGCGCCGTTCCTCGTCAAAGGCCTCGCGGTAGTTGCGAAGCTGCCAACCCTGCTCGGCAATGACTTGCGCCAGAGCTCCTTGCATCAGGCACTGCCACTCGGCATGGGATACGTCGCCGATGCGAGTGAGTCCATCCACATCGTCGGGCCTGCGCGACAGATGCACCATGAGCTCACAGGGAAATGCCTGGACATCACGCAGCAGGGCCCGGTAGTGACTGGCGTCCAGCCGGGAGGGCACTGCGCCCAGATCGAACACACTGGTGAAGGCCTTGTTGCTGCGCAGGCGCCCTTGCCAGCGCCGGTGATTCAGCGAAGTCATCCACGCCAGCAGGCCAGTGCGCAGTGCCCGTCCCAGGCGTGGGCGCGCGCCAACGGGGCGCGCTGCCCACGGCTGGCGCAGCGGCAAGGAACGCGCTGCACACGCCCGCGCGAGCACATCGAATACCTGCGGAAAAGCATGCACATGCTGGTGACTGTCGACATGGCTGGGCACCAGGCCCAACCGCTCGAACGCCGCCAGTTGCGCATCCAGTTCGGCCGTCAGCTGCGCGCTGTACACACGTCCCAGCATCAGACGTCGCGCCAGTACACCGCGCGCGGGAAACGTGCCGTCGGGCAGTAGCAGGCCCGGGATTTCGCAAGGATCGGCGCTGGGCCGGCCCAGCGTCAGATTGAAATGCAGGCCCACGCCGAGCCCCGGATGCCGCAGCGCCAGTTGCGCCGCCGCCGCGGCCGCGGCGCCGTTGACCATGAGCGTGGTGCTGGACAGGCTGCCTGCGGCATAGGCATCGAGGATGGCCGCGTTCACACCTTCGCACAGACCAAAATCATCGGCATTGACGATCAGCGTCTTCATCGCCGTTCCTTCCACCATTTGCGCAGGTAGAGCAAGGGCTCGGCCAGCGCCGGCAACGGGTCGCGCGGGTCGTATACCGCCCAGGTTCTGGCCGTGCAGGTGCGAGCCGCCGATACGTCGGGGGCCGGGAAAACGAAGGCGTGTCCGTGGCGTCGGTAGAACCGCGCCGATGCCAGGTCCTTGAGCGCATAGCGCCAGACGACCCCGTCGCGTTGTGGAGAATTATCTATTGGCATGGCGCCGCGCAAATCACGCCAGGCGGCGTCGACGATACGCTTTCCGGCCGCATGGCTGAGCTGGAACCACAGCGTCGGACGCGGGTTGATCTCGATGATCTTCAGCTGCCCATCGCGTGGATCACGCTTGAACTCGGCACCGAAGATGCCGCGCAGTCCGATCGCACGGATGAAGTTCGCGGACAGCTCTGCGGTCTCAGCACAGGTTTCGCTGATTGCCAGGCTGGCCGATCCGAAGCCTGGCGGATACTGGCGCAGCTTGCGCGCGGTGAACGCCTGGAGGATCTCGCCCGTACGGCTCGCATAGCCCGCAAACAGGGTGATCTGCGATTCGGGGCCAGGTATCACTTCCTGCACCAGCCAGCCGCCGACGTCCTCAGGCACCAGCGACAGGCATTCATCCAGCTCCGCCGGCGTGCGCGCCAGCACCACCTTCTTGCCACGCAGATAGGCGCGGGCACGATGGATGAGGGCAGGTTTGAGAATGCACGGAAACGTGATCTGCTCCGACATCTGCTGCAGCGCCGCCCTGTCACGCACCTCCCACACGGCCGGCACCGCCATGCCGTGGCGCTGGCACAGGCGATGAAAGCGCTGCTTGTCCAGCAGTTCGCCGGCGATGCCGTCGTGGCAATCCGCGAAACGGAAATTCGCTGCAAGCGCGGCCCCATGCCGGCCGACGAATTCGATGTAGCGGTCATTGGCAGGCAGCAGCACCGGCGGCTCCACCTGCCGACTGGCCAGCTGCTCGAGGCGCCGCAGCAGGTCCTCGTCTGCGTCCACGCGCCAGCACGCATGCAGCGTGCGCGAATGGGCGCCACAGGCGGGACCGGAATCCACGCCCAGTACGCGCCGGCCGGCACGATGCAGCTCGCGGCAGGCGAAAAGGCCAGTCGGCGACAGGCCCAGCACGACGGCGTCAATGGGGCCGGTCATGTGGGCTAAAGGTCCAGACGCTTGAGCGTGCGATAGATCAGCCCGCGTCCGTGGACGAAAGCGCCGCACACCATGAAGGTCAACAGCAACGGCAGCGCCTGCATTCGCCAGCGGAACATCGCACCCATGTTGGTGGCGGCCGAGCCATACACCGCGAGCAGACCGAATGCGAATACCGCGAGCGGCAATGAAGCCTGCCGCGCATGGTGCCAGCTATACCTCAGACCCCGCGCCAGGCTGGGCAGCAGAAACAGGAACATCAGGACCTCCGGCAGCGCCATCAGCTGGCGCAGGCTGCCAATCTGGGTCAGGTCGATGGAGACAAAAAAGAAGTAGATCGCCGCGGCCAGGGCGCGAAACGTGGAACCTGCACTCTCGCCCCAGACGGCATCTTCGGGAGCGTCGAAGAACGCGCCTGTGCCGTGGCTGATGTTGATGCGCGACTGGTTGATGTACTCCAGATCGAAGTAGTGCGACTGGCGGATGTAGTCCATGCCGAATACGCCGAAGCCGGCGGCGTAAGTCGACACGCCGATCAGCGCGACAACCCCGGTCATCGTCGCCAGCAGCGGGATCGTGCGCCGCCCTTCCACGGGGGTATAGGAAATCACGATCAGGAAGACGCTCACGAAGAACAGATACTCGCGCACGCCCAGGAGCATGAGCAGGCTGAACGCCATGGCGGCGAGAGTGCCGGCGCTGAAGCGGCGGCGCAGGCGCACGACGGCGAGAACCAGCAGCGTTACGCTGAAGATCGAGAGCGGGTCCTTGAGCATGAGGCAGGACCAATAAATGAAAGAAGGGAAAAATGCGACCAGCAGCGCGGTGACGCGCGCGAGCTTTTCCACCCCGTACACCTCCAGCACGAGGCGGAACACCACCAGCGGCGTGAGCGCGCCGAGCAGGATGTTGATGAGCTGGATATACAGCGGATCGGGTCCGAGCACGTAGTACACCAGCCCGGTGAACTGGAACCAGCCGTTGTCTATCCAGTTGGGCGCGTTGAAGAAGCCGCCGCGCATTTCCTCGGCGATGGCCAGGGCTTCCTCGTGATAACGCAGGGAGTCGGGGCTGAGGCTCAGGCTGCGGATGGCGTCGGTGACGCTGATCAGCACAACGCCGATAAGGCGTACCACGAAGGCGCCCGCGAACAGGCGCCCGAGGAAGCGACGCGCTGCCGCACTCGGGAGCGGCGAATCGCAACGCGCCATGGCCGCCGGGATGCGGGCCGCCGGCCGTGCCGTGCGGCGCCGGTCCATGCCCCAGACAATGCCGAGCGCCAGCACCAGAACGACCGCAGCGATTTCCAGCACGATTTCGATCATGGCCGCCGATCCTCGGCGAGCAGCATGCGATACACGCCGTCATAGCGATCGACGCCTTCCCGCAGCGAAGACTGCGACACCGCGACTGCACGACAGCGCGCCGCAAGCCCGCCATCGCTCCAGAGCGACTGCAGGTGGCAGAACGACTGCCCGATCGTGCCGGCATCGAAGTCGCGCAGGAGAAATCCCACGCGGCCGTCCCCGAGCAGCGCGTCCATGTCGCCGATACCGGCATTGCCCACTACGGGAACCCCCGCGGCCAGGTATTCACCGACCTTGGTGGGGCAACTGGCGAGCTTGGAGAAGTGCGGACGGATGAAGGACAGGGCTACGTCGAAACGCGCAATCTCCGCCGGCACCTGGTCCGGTCGGCAGGCGGCGATCCCGATGCTGTCCTGCGGCAGTCCGTGCCGTGCCGCCAGCGCCAGGACCGGCGCTGCGTCGCTACGCGATACGAGCCGCAGGCGGCTGCCGGGAAACCGGGCAAGCGCGGCGGCGAAATAGCCCACGATCTGTTCGGGCAGGTATTCGGCGCTGAGCGAACCGACATAGCCGAACACCCGCTGCGAGCCAGGCGCGCGCGACCCCGGTACGAACCGGTCCGTGTCGACGCAGGTCGGGATCGTCGTCATGGGCGGCGGCGAACGACCGCGCCACACCGGGAATTCGCGCAGCGCACGCGCGCCACGGTCGCTGAGGGAAATGATGGCGCCGCTCGCGCGCAGCACCCGTCCTTCCAGCTGCTTGGCCAGGCGGTATACGAGGCCGCCTTCGCGCAGGCGGCCGCGATAAACTTTTTCATCGACCCAGAAGCCGCGCAGATCGTTGACGAACGGCAGACCGGTCCGGCGTGAGAGCCGCCATGCGATCAGCGCCGGAATGAAGCTGCGGGCATGTACCAGGCGCGTCGCCCGGGTGCGCAGCAGGCGCCGGGCGATGGCCGCGCCGTTGAGCACATCCAACAGCGAGGACAGCGCGCCCCAGCGACGATGGGCAGGCACGCCGTGCCAGGCAATGCCGAGAGCGGCAAGGCGCGCGCGCGTTGCCGCGACGTCCGCCGTTCCCGTGGGCGGGCGCTCGAACGTCAGCAGGGTGAAGCGATATCCGCGCTGCGAAAGGCAATGCAGATAGTTCAGCACCTGAGAGTGCACCAGCGGCTCGTCGATGCCGTTGTACGAGATGTAGAGCACGTCAATGACGTCGGCCACGGGCGGCTACCTCGCGCAGGATTTCGACGAACCGCTGGCCTTGCTGTTGCAACGAAAAGCGCGCCTCCACGGCGTTCCGCGCGGCGGTCCCGACGCGTGCGCGCAGGCCGGGGTCTGCGATCAGCCGCTGCAGCACCTGATGCCACTCCTGCGGTTCGCGCACCAGGAATCCTGTTTCACCGTCGCGGATCAGCTCGCAGTTGAAACCGATGCGGGTGCAGACGGCCGGCAATCCCACCGCCATGTAGGTGCGCGCCTTGCCGCCGGATTTTCCGAGCGACCATTCCTCCAGCGGCAGTGGCATCAGGCCGATGTCGAAATCGTGCAACTGCGCCAGTTCGGTATCGAGGTCCCACGGCACGTGTTCGACTGCGATCCGCGTGTCGGCAAAGCGTCCGCCGCCGACGATCCGCAGCCGTAGCCCGTCGTGTTCGTGGCACAGCGCACGCAGCGGCTCGCGGATGAGTTCGAGGTACTTCTCGGTGCTCGGCGAACCCAGCCAGCCGAGCACCACCGACGACCGGTCACGCAGCGTCGTGCGCGCCGTGTAGCGCTGCAGGTCCTCCGCCACGTGGAAGGTGCGCGCATCGGCGCAATGCTCGCCTGCTCGCTCGCGCAGCCAGTCGTTGCCGGCCAGCACGCAATCGGCCAGGCGGAAAATTTCCAGGAGCCGATGCGGCCGCTTGAACACGTCGGCCAGCGGGGTGTGCGGGCTCGGCTTGAACAGGAACAGTGCGTCGTCGTAGTCGAAGATCAGCGGAATGCCGCGCCGACGCAGTACGCGTTCCAGCCACGGCGCGCCGAACGGCAGGCATTCACGCTGCAGGAATACCAGGTCGTAGCCGCCCGCACCGAGCACGGTGGCCACGCGGCGCGCTATCGCCCAGGCGGTATGCAGGGCTTTCAGTGGCGTGCCGCCACGGCGATTGATGGCCCGGTAGGCACGCGTCGCCATGAACGGCTGCACGCGGTAGCCAATCCCCGCCGCGTCGAGGTAAGGCAGATACTGGTAGACGCGATAGCGGCTGCTTGCGCCCTCGGCCGGATACTTGGTGAGGAAGAGCACTTTCACGGTGCGCCTGGCCGGCCGACGACTTCCTCGAACAGTTGCACCAGCCGGCGCGCATTGACGGCGGGATCGTGATGCATTTGCGCATAGGCCTGCGCACGCGCGCCCATCTGTGCCCGCGTTTCCTCATCGGCCAACAGGTTGCGCAGATCGCGTTCCAGCCCGGACAGGTCGCCGGGAACGCTGCCGAGGCGCTCGCGAGTGATCGTGCCGCCCGGGTCGAAATACAGCGACAGGGTCGGCGTACCCTGCAGCCAGGCCTGGATGAAGTTGTTGCCGAAACCTTCCGGGTCGCAGGTGTGGACCAGGGTCGCGGCCGCGGCCAGCACGCCGTTGACCTCGGCCGGCGTCCTGGCGCCGAGGTAGTGAAAGTTGGCCGGCAGGTCCGCGCCGTGCGCGATCCAGCGATAGCGGGGACTCACCAGGTCTCCGATCATGAGGAAATCAACGTCCAGATCGACGCAGCGCCGCGCCAGTTCGACGTAGGCGCCCGGGTTCTTGTAGTCCTTGATCTGCGCCACCCACGCGACAAAACGGCGCGGCCACTGGAATGGCAGCGGCGACGCTTCCATCGAGTCCGGGATATGGCGGCGCAGCCGCACGGGCAGACGCGCCGTGTAGTCCGGATTGAGCGACACGGCCGCGGCTACCCAGCGCAAACCACTCCAGTTCCACCGGCTCCTGAGGCACTGCCAGGTCACCGAGGCCAGCCGCCGCGGCGTCCAGCGTGCGTGTTTGGCGTGGTAGCTGAAAGCCCTGACGTCCTGCAGGCTCGAGGCCGCGAAAACGAGCGGCACGCCGGCGCGCGCGGCCGTGCGCGCGGTAGTGCGCAGGCCTGCCTTGTTGTGCCGCAAGTAGATGACGTCGGGCCGCACCCGGGCGATCAGGTCGGCGGTCTGGGCCGCATCTCCCGACGTCCAGGTTTCGATGGCATAGGCTGTCGGCGGCGTCCCGGCCACCCCACCGGCGGCGCCGTAGCACACGTCGTGACCCATTGCCGCAAGTTGGCGGGCCAGCAGGTCGCACTGGATCTCGATGCCGCCGAGTGCACGGCTGAGGTGCTTGGCGAGGATCAGCACGCGCATTGCGGCCGCGCCGACGCGATGACGAGGGCATGGCTGCGGTCGTCGGGACGGGCCACGGAGCGCACGGCGAGATTCCAACCTCGCACCAGGCGATAGACCAGTTTCGCGAGGCGATTCCGGTACGGCGAGGCGTTCGCCTCCAGCACGTAGAAATGACCGTAGCCCCATTGGCCCAGCAGGTCGACGATGGCATCGCTGCCACCCGCACCGCCCGCGTGATGGGATTCGAACAGCACCAGCGGCTGATGTTGCAGCAGCGTCTGCTGCAGGCCGGCCAGGGCCTGCATCTCGTGGCCTTCGATGTCGAGCTTCACCAGCAGCAGCGGCAGCTGCGCTGGAATCGCACCATCGAGTACAGCGTCGCCGCGCTCCAGTTGCACAGGAAAGCTGCGGGTCGCCGTGGCCGCGAGCGTCTGCGTCACGCCGGAACGGCCGAGGTTGCCTTCGAGGTTGGCGTGGAAGGTCATTGACGTCGACGTGTCGCTGAGTCCCAGTGCAAACAACCGTACATTGTCCACCTGATTCATCAGCATGTTCGCCTCGAACAGCTTGATGCAGACCGGGTTGGGCTCGAAGGCATATACCTGGGCGAACCGCCGCGACAGCCACAGGGAATGGTTGCCGATATTGGCGCCGACATCCAACGCGGCCCCGCTGCGAAACGCGTCCGCGTCGGCGGCGAGGAAGTGATCGAAGATTGCCCGCAGCAGTACATCTTCGTACCAGCCGTGGGCGATGACGTGATCACCGATGTCGTCGCCGGGGAAGCAGGCGATGCGCGCTGCACCCTGTCGCCTGCGTCGCTGCGCGAGCAGGCGGACCAGGGCGCTGCGCACCAGACGCGAGATATACGTGACCGGCTTGAGCTGAACGAGCACGCGCGTCATGTCAGCCCCAGACGCCGCAGCGCCAGCAAGGCCAGGCGCAGCGGGAACCGGATCAACTGCCTTGCCAGCAAGCGCCAGGCCGCGAACGAGAAAGGCCGGCGCAGGGTGATGATCGCGGGCTTGGTGACGTAGCTCACGCAGGTGACGAGATCGGGGGCCGGCCCACGCTTGCGCAGCGTAAGTCCGTCGGCTGAATAGCTGGATACCTTGGTGATCCGGTTGCTCGCGTAGAAGCCACCGCTCCGGGCCAGGCGAGCCAGGAAGGTCCACTCGCGCTGGTAGCGGCCCCACGTCGAGAAGCGCACGCCGACCAGACGCCGCGCCGCAACCACATGCATCACATCGGCACCGAAAAGGCGGCGGATCTGCATGTCGTCGTACCAGTCGTAGACGCCGTCGGCAGCAGGCCAATGTTCGGATCCGGGCAGATTGCCTCCCGTGAAACGGCAGCGGCTGACGAACCACCCCACATTTTCGTGCTTTTTCCACATATCCGTAACATAGCAAAAGAAATCCGCGGTGACGGTGTCGTCATCGTCGACGAACGCGACGAGGTCGACCGCCTCGGACAGTACGATATCGAGCGCAATGTTGCGCGTGATGAGCGGGCCGAGGTTGCGCGGGTTGCGCCGGAACGCCAGTCGCCCCGGATGCGCGCCGATGTCCGCTTCGGTGATGGGCGGATCGGAAGCGTCGTCGACGATGACATGAATCCAGTCGAGCGCGGTGTCCTGTTGCTCCAGCGCGCGATGCAGCCGCTGCAGGCTGTCGCGCCGATTGTGACTGGCGGTCAGCACGCCCAACCTCGGCGCGGTCATGGCAGCACCGCGCGGCGGCGCAGCAACCTGGCCCAGCCCTGGGCCGCGAGGTCGCGAAAGCGCGGGTCGGTCCAGGCCAGTCCGAACCATATCGCCAGGACGGCCGCGCCCAGGGCGTAGCGCCACAGCGGGGCCGGCGCCTGCGACAAGGCGCCCGCCGCCAGGGCGACGGCGAGGATGCCGGCAGCCATGGCCCGCAACGAAGGCCCCGCGAACTTGAAGGAAAAAGTGTGCCGCGCGCACAGGTATACCGCTGCCGCGCTGAGGGCCTGAGACGCCAGATAGGCGCCGGCCACGCCCATGAGTGCGTAGCGCGGCAGCAGGATCCCGCTCAATGCGAGGAAGGCGCTCGCCCACAGCACGTAGGTCAGCGTATACGCCAGCAGCCGTCGCCGCGCCAGGAACGCCATGCCCATGGCCTCGGCCAGGACCCGGAACAGATCGCCCGGCAGCAGGAGGAGGAGCAGGGCCGCCGCGGGGCCGAACTCGGCACTGAACAGCAGGGCCATCAGATCATCTCCCAATGCCATCAGGGTGATGATCAGCGGCGGCAACAGATAGAAGTACAGGCTGATCGCCTCGTTGATCCGGGCCTGCAGATCCTCGTCGCGACAGGCCACCAGGCTGGGAAAGTAGAAGCTGCTGGCGGATGAATAGATAGCACCAAAGTACACACTGGAAACTTTCCACGCCACGGAAAAAATGCCGTTTGCGCCGAGCCCGCGCGACGCAATGATCCAGCGCGACACGATGACGATGGTGAGCACGCCCACGGCCACCATGAACAGGCCGTTGATGCCATAGCCCGCGTTGGTGCCGACTTCGCGCCAGGAGAACGTTGCAGCGCGAGGCAGGATCGCGGTACCGGGCAGCGCGCGCCGTACCGTGGCGATCTGCAGCATCAGTTTCAGCAACTGCAGTCCACTGAACGCCAGGGCCGCGCCGAACAGGTTCAGGCGCAGCACCAGAATCACGAAGAGCGCGAGGCCCAGGACGTCTGACACGACCTGGGCGGTAACGATGGGGCGGACCAGCTGACAGCCACTGAGCAAACCCCGGTAGGTCTGCGCCATGATCGCGAGGGGCACGCTGATCAGCGTGATGGCGACCAGGGAAGCATGCTGTCCGCCATCGGCGAACAGGGCATTGGAGATCGGCTGCGCCAGTGCCACGCTCGCGGTGGCGCCCAGGCTCGCGACCACAGTCAGAAAGATGAGCGATGTGGACAATTGCCGCACCAGCGCCTCGCGGTCGTCTGTGCTGCGCGCTTCGGCGATGCGACGCACGATGCCGTTGTAGAAGCCCAGGCCCGCAAGGGAATACAGCAGGTTCCACGCATTGGTGAGCTGATTGAGGACCCCCGTGCCCTCGGGCCCGAGCAGGACCGCGCCGAGCTTGCCCTTGGCCACCTGCGTGAGCGTGCCGATGACGGAGCCGGCAGAGAACAGTGCGATTGCCTTGGCAAAGCGTTTCACGGCGCGCCCTGCCGGGAAGTACCTCGATGGCGCACGCCGTCACAGCGCATCGACGGACGCAATGATGTGGCCATGGAAGCGATCTTCCGGCTGATTCACGCGGACCACTTCGAGGTTGTAGCCACGCGTCATGCGCCGCAGCAGTCGCAGCAGCGGGCCTGAACGGCGCTCCGTGTCGCTTTCCACGACATACGTATGCCGGTACCCCAACCGCTGCAGCGTGCCGAGAATCGCTGCGCTGCCGTCCGGCCCCTGGGCGCCGCCGCTCTCGAACAGCACCAGCGGCTGGTCGTTTCGCAGGGTGTGCTCGAGTCCGCGCAAGGCAGCGTGCTCGTGTCCCTCGACATCGAGCTTGATGAGTCGGACCGGCGACAGACCAGCCACCTGTGCCAGCACGTCGTCGCCGCGCAGAAGCCGGATCGGAAACGATTGTGTGGCGCCGGCCTGTGCGGATTGGCCAAGGCTGGAGCCGCCGAGGTTTCCCTGCAGATTGGCGTGCAGCAGCGCCTGCCCGTCGTGGTCACTCAGTGCATGCGCGACCAGCGTGACGTTCGGCAGCCTGTTCATCATGACGCTGGCTTCGAACAGCCGCACGCAGACCGGGTTGGGCTCGAACGCGACGACCTGCTGGAAGAACTGCGAGAACCACGTGCTGTGATTGCCGATATTGGCCCCGACATCGAGCACCGTGCCGGTGCGGAAGGATTCGAGTCGCTCGGCAAAGGTGTTTTCGAAAAGACAGCGCAGGACCAGGTCGTCATACAGCCCGTTCGCGACGACGTGCCTGCCGATGTAGTCGCGCGGAAAACAGGCGATCTGCGCAACGCTTCCAGGGGCCGCGACGCGTGCCAACCAGCTCGCGCAGGCATTGCGCAGGCGCCGGTGCAGGTAGGCGGGCAAGCCGAGCCTGAGTCGGGAATGGATCACGTGGCGGCACCCGAGGCGCGCGCTGTCCGGCGACGCGGTGCCTGCGTCCGCCCGGCCGTCGCGGCTTCACCGGAGCTGGCACGGGAGGTATCGGGGGACGACGACGGCCCCAGCATCACGCCGAAGAGAGTCAGCGCCACCATGGCCACGAGCGGCACGCGCACCGGGTAGTCCACCCATCCATGGACCAGCAGCGCAAACAACCCCAACGCACAGGCCCACTGCACCCCATCGCCGCCACGCCGTGCGTGACGCCACAAGCCCGATGCGATCGCCGTCACCGCGGCAAGATAGAGCCCGATACCCAGGGCGCCGAATTCGAACAGCAATTCCAGTGCATCGTTGTGCGCGTGGTTGACGTACACCTTGTCCAAGGTGGCCAGAGTGTCGAAGCCGGGGAAGATACTGCCGAAGGTTCCGGGTCCCGCGCCGAGCGGGAAAAAGTCCAGCGCCGCCGCCAGCGATCGCTGCAGAATGCCCAGTCGGCCGTCGACTGTGCCCAGTTCGATTCCACTGAACAGCTGATTTGGCGCGAAAAGCAGTATCACCGCGAGACCCAGGCCCGCCGCGCCGCCTCCGACGAGCAGTCCTCGCGATACGCGCCGCTGATGTAGTAACCAGGCGCCGAAGAGGCACCCTTCCATGAACAGCAGACCCGCTGCCGCGCGCGAGCGCGAAGCCACCAGCGCTATCGACACCAGGAGCAGTCCCAGCATCCCCACCATGCGCCAGCCGGCATGCGCAGGACGTTGCCAACCCAAGTTGCCGCTACACGCCAGGACGGCCAGCAGGGGCAACCCCAGGAGCAGCAGGCTGGCGAAATGGTTGCGGTTCGCAAAGCCGCCGCTGGCCCGGTATTGCCCTTCGGCGCCATAGAACACGAGCGCGCCGCCTGTATCACCGGACAGCTGTGCCAGGCCCCATAGCGATTGCAGTAGCACGATGCCGAGGATCACACCGAGCAGGCGTACCCGCTGCGCAGCTTTCAGGCGCAGCACTGCCAGGAACAGGGCCAAGGGGGGAATGAGCTTGAGCAGAGCCTGCCAGGTGTCGTCCGCGGCAAGCGACACCGCGGTCCAGTGACCAGGCCCCAGTTCAACGATGGCTGGCTGCAGGCGGATGTCGCGGCCCGGCAAGTGCGCTGCCCATTCCAGCGGCAGAGGCAGCAGGTAAGCCAGAGGCAGCGCCCCCAGGATCAGCGACACCGCAATCATCCGCTGCGTCTGCGCATCGGCGTGCAGGTGCCGGTGTGGCCATAGCGCCAGCACGAACACCGGCAGGCTCAGCAGCGCCAGTGCACCGTCACGCCAGGAAAAGAAGGACAGACCGCCCAGGATCGCCGCCATGCCGAGCAGCAGCCAACAGACGATCTCCAGCACCGTGATGCGCATGGCGCCGCGTAAGGCTTCCTCGTTGACCGTGCTATGCGCCGGCGGGGCGGCCAACACAGATCAGCGGCTGACGGGTTCGCGACCGCCGTCGTCGCGGTTGTGGTCCCATAGCCATAGCAAGGGGAGCAGGATGGCCGCTGCCACTGCGCCTCTCTGCCCGGCACTCATCCCCGAGGCCACGGCAACGTCGGGGTCGCCGAGGGCCTGTCGGAACGAGCGCGGCTGCGCGGCTGCCTCATCGCAACCCGAAGTGGCGCTGATCGTAAGCGTGGAGTTTTCCGCCAGCCGCTGGCTGCATCCGTCGGCAAAGTCGATGAGGACGTCGGAACGGGCCATGGTCATGAGACGGTCGCCCGGCCTGAGCGGGGCGCCGCGTACCGCAGGCCCGATTTGCGCGCGCTGGGCGAGCATCACTTCGCCAGTCACGGCGGCAACGGTAGCTACAGGGACATCCGGCGATACGGGCTGGGCACTGGCCGTAGAACAGAACACTGCGAGCGCGAAAACGAGACTGATCTTCATGCGGGCCTCCCGCGTTTTGTGGCTGTGCCACAACGATATTTGTATCGAATGAATCGCAGTCTAGTTCCCGCCCCAGACCGAAGCAAGGCGATGGCGAGCCCTGCCATGAAGCCTTACTAGGCCGGCGGAAGGCTATTGCACTTCGATGCGGAAATTGTCGAACCAGACTGTACCGCTGAACGCCTGCTCCGCTGCGCCGCGCGCACGCGCGGCGAGTTGCAGGAGCTGGGCCGGGCACCCGTCGTCAGGCACATCAAGGTCCAGAGCAAAATCAGACCAGTCGTGGTCGCGCGCCAGAACGATCGGCGCGGCTACCACCAGACGCGAGGGTTTGGTCAGGCAGTAAACCCGCCATTCCAGACCTCCTGCGCTACCGAAGTCCTGCGCGCGGACCTGGCCGAGCACGCGATACCCGCCAGGCGGCAGCAACAGGGTCTGCGCCACACCGATTTCGACCACGCGTGCCCCGCCGAAGCGTAGCCGCAGGACGTTGCCATGGGCGACACCGCCATCTTCCACCGCCACGGCCACGCCGGGTGTGGAGCGCAGGGTCCAGTCGAAGGCGGCGCCGCTTGCGGGCATCTCCAGACCGCCGTTGTGCGGCATGCTGGCACTTGCCCGCAACGGCGGCATTACCGAGCGCCACAGCAGGTAGGCGCGTTCGAAATCGCCGCCGTGCACCAGGCGGTTGACGAGGTCGCGCGCTTCACTCTCATCCACGGGCGCGGCCCCGTTACGCAGCGCGTATACGATTTCTGCAAAGGGATAAAGGGACTTTTCGTCTCCTTTCCTGCCCACGTATTCCGCAAAAGATCGGCGCCAGGGCGGTCGCCGCTCCAGCGTCCGGGCCAGTTCCACAGCGCTCGCCTCGGTTTGCAGCCACTGGGCGAGGATCGGAAACAGGTTTCGCGCCTGTCCGGGGGACACGCGCAACAGGGCATCGCAATGATTCATGGCGGTGGCGAAGTCGCCGCGGGCGGTGGCGTCGTCGGCCAGCCACGCCAGCGCTTCCACGTCCGCCGGGCGAAGCTGCGCCGCAGCGTGCCAGCGCCGCCCGGTCAGCACCGGATCGTCCGGATCCAGCCAGGCCAGAGCGCGGAACATGCGCCCATCCGCCGGCCGCTTCGCCAGAACGCCGAGCACCACCTCGCGCGCGCGCGCGCCCACTTCAGGTCCCTCATCCGCCGCCTGCCTCGCCAGCACCAACGCGGCCGCCGAGTTACTTGCGTCGAGCCTTGACGCGAAGGCGGCGTCGTCCACCGCGTACAGATTGGCCAGGCCAACCGTGACCGCCTTCCAGGCCATGCAGGCGGCCGCGGCCAGCAGCACGCACTTCGTCACGGCCCTGCGTGCGCGAGTGACCGGCGCGGCCACTAGTCCACCACCGTGTGGTCCAGCCGCGTGATGCGCATGCCGTCTTCTCCGCCCCTGAGCTGCAGCCTGATCCGGCCGCGGGTGCGGTGCTCGGGCTTGTTGGCGTGTGGGCCGACCCAGGCTTCGTAGCGGCCATTGCCGGCGGCACGGTCGCCATCGATCTCCCAGCGCAAATCAGACAGGTTGATCCACCGCAGCCGGCGCCGGTCGAAAAAGCGGCGATAGTCGCTGGCGAGCCCGGCGTAGTCGCTGTCGTTGCTGATCGCCTCTGCGCTGAACAACGCAAGGAAGTGCTCCACGTCATCGGCTGCGTACAGGCGCTGGAAGCGCTCAACGAATTCGCGCAGATCGCCGCCAGACAAGGAGGCGCGTGCCTGCGTCGTCGCGGGTGCTGGCGTCGCCGCGCGTACTGGCGTCGCCTCGGGAACCGGCAGAGCCGGTTTCTGCGCCGGCGCCTGCACGACAACAGGCCGGCTGTCGGGCCGCGACACCGCAGTCACCCGGCTGCTCTCGCGCCGCTTCGGCAGCGCGCTCGCCGAAGCGACGTTTGTGGCGAGACTTGGCTGTGCAGGTGCCGTGACCGAGGCCGGCGGCTTCGCGGTGTTCTGCGGGGGGAGTTCGGCGCTGACGGGCTCCGGCGGCGAAGGCGCAGGGAGCGCTGGCGGAACCGCGACAGACGCGGCAACTTCGGTTGAAGCACTCGATGGCATGGCCGGCCTGGCCGGCAACGGCGTTCCCAGCTGCTCGGCGGGTTGCGGGAGATGCGCGGCAGAAGCAGGCAATGGAATCGGCAGGGGATCCGCGTCCATCGACGCTATC